>JALYMT010000243.1 GCA_030773555.1 Actinomycetota bacterium
GTGCTGGCCGCGCTGGCCGCCGGCGCCCTGCTCACCGCCCCGGTCGCGGTCGCCGCCGTCCCGGCCGCCCTCGCCGCGACCGCCGACTTCTGCCCGATCGACTTCCCCAGCCAGGCCCTCTAGCGCCGGCCCCCGAAGAGGATGAGCTGGGAGAGGTTGGGGTGGGCTACCGGCCGGGGTCGGGAAGGCGCGCGGAGTGCTCGGCGCGCAGAACGGCGATCTCCTCCCGCAGCCGCGCCACCTCCGCGTCCCGCTCCTGCAGCTGGCCGGGCCGCCGGCCCATGGCGCAGCGGGCCCCGTCGCATCGGCCGCAGGCAGAAGACGTAGGTCAACGCCAGGGAGGCGACCAGCACCGCGGCCGCGAAGCCGACCCCGCTCACCGCTCGGTCACCGGCCGCTCACTGGGGTCCACGCCGGCGGGGCGGACCGGGACGCCGCGGCGCTCGCGCTGCTCGGCGCGCAGCTGGTCGACCTCGGTGCGCAGCGCGACGAGCTCCGCGTCGCCGGCGGACATCCGGGCCGACGGGGCGGCCGGCACGGGCTGCGCGGGCTGCTTGCCGGCGCGCATCATGAACCACATCATCGCGCCCATGCCGACCGGGCAGGCCAGCACGGCCAGGGCGTAGAAGGCTTCGACCATCGTTGGTGCTCCTTCAGGAAGTGCAGGAAGTGGAGTTCACCGGGTCGACTCGGGCTGGGACTCCGGCTGGGACTCGGCGGCGGGGTGGCAGGGCATCTGCTCGTGCATCCGGGCCATGCCTCGGTCGCCGGGGTGCTCGACGGCCATCATCCGCTCGTGCATCCGGGCCATGTCGGGGTCCTGCTGACTCATCCGCTCCCGCATCGGCGCCATCTCCCGCATCGGCGCCATCTCGTGGGTCTGCGCCGTGCCGGGCGCTGGGGCGGGCGGTGCGTCGACGTCGGGCTGGGCCTGAGCGGAGGCGGCCGTGGTAGCGGCGAGCAGCAGCGCGCCGACCGGGACGGGGAGGAATCGGGACATCGAACGCACGAGCGCCTCCTAGATCAGCGGTTACTACTACCTTACCTAGTAGCTATAACGGGAGGCGCTGCGGCTGGGTTCCCACCACCAGGACCGCGCACCGGTAGGACGGACCAGCCGTCTCGGCAGGTGCGTCGATCAGGAGCGACTCGTCAGGAGCGACTCGGCAGGAGCGACTGGTCGGGAGGAGCTGGTCAGGAGGAGGCAAGGGCCGCTCGGCGAGCACCTCGTCGACGAGCCCACGCAGCGTCGTGTACGTGGTGGCGCCGACGACGCGGGCGGCGACCCGGCCGCGCCGGTCGACGACGAGGGTGCTGGGAATCGCGCTAGCCGGCAGGCTGGAGCGAAACGCCAGCAGCGCCGTCCCGGAGTCGGCGGTGGTGATGCTGGGATAGGTGATGCCGAAGGACCGCTCGAAGGCCCGTGCGGCCGGGTCGTTGTCCTTGACGTTGACCCCGACGAACCGCACGCCCCGTCCCCGGCCCGGCCCACCCAACGCCTGAGCGTGGGGCAGGCGCAGCGGGTGTGCACCGCCCGCGCGCTCGTCCTCGACCCTGACGTGGTCCTGCTCGACGAACCCACCGCCGCTCTCGACCGGGTCAGCGCCCACGCCATCGAAACCCTGCTCGCCGACCTGGTCGCCCGGGGTGTGAGCGTCGTCGTGGTCACCCACGACCTCGGGCTGACCCGCCGCCTCGCGGACCACCGGCTCGTCCTCGACGCCGGCCGCCTCGTCCACGCCGGCGACCGCCATTCCCCAGCTTTCCAGCGGCGAGCACCGGAGAGGTGAGGAAGGTGTGAGCATGGCTGATCCTGCCGTGCCGAGCTGGACCGGCGTGGGGCTCTCGACGGTGCTGGTCCTCCTCGCCGTCGCCGTCACCGCCCACCGCCGGCTGGGCGTCAGCGCCGCCGTTACGCTCGGATTCATGGCTGCTGATCTCAATCACCCGCCCGAGGGGGTCGTGCTCCTGCCCGAGGTGGGTGACTCGAGTGCGTGCCTAGACCCGCAGGCCTGGGTGCAGGCCGTTCGCCGCCCGACGCCCCGCCGGCTCCAGCAGCGGGTCGCCGACCACCTGGCCCAGGCGCGCGAGCTGGGCGAAGTCTGAGCCGACGGTGCCGGCCGTTGTCCTTGACGCGTCAGCGGCCGTCGAGATCGCGCTCTGGACCGACGAGGGCAGCCGGCTGGCGACCCACCTCCAAGACGCTGACGAGGTCGCCGTCCCCGACCACTTCCACCTTGAGTGCGCGGCCGCCCTACGGCGCATGGAGCGGCGCGGCGAGCTGACGCCGTACGGCGTGCAGGCCGCGTTGGATCAGCTGCTTGCGCTGCGCGTCCGGCGGGCCGACACGGCACCGCTACTACGCGAGGCCTGGCGCATGCGGCACAACGTCACGGTGGCCGACGCGCTCTACGTCGTCCTCGCCCGGCGCCTTGACGCTGCTCTGATCACCGGCGACCTCCGGTTGGCTCAGGCTCCCGGGCTCGCGGTAATCGTGCTCACCTCGCCGCCGCCGTCTCGATAGCCGATCCTCAGCTGGGATCGGCTGACGTCGGGGGGCGTCCCTCGGTAGTGGCCCGCGTCGAGGCGGGGGTCAGCGGGTGGCGCGCGTTGGCCCTGCCCGGTGGCCTCGCGCAGCCTCAGCGCGGCGAGGATCCCCACCGAGGCGTGCAGGCAGGTGATGACGTCGACGATGGCCACACCGACCTTGGTGGGGCAGTCGCCGTCCGGGCCGGTGATGCTCATCAGCCCGCCGACGGCCTGCACGAGCAGGTCGTACCCGGGCAGTGCGGCCGCCCTGGGCGCGGGCCGAACCTTGTGATCGAGCAGCACACGGCCCGTGGGTTGATCGGCGTTCCTCCTCGGGTGCCGCCTCGCCCCGCCGGAAGCCCTTGCCCCCGTCGCCCGCCTGGTTCAGAGTGCTCCGCAGGCCGTCCTCGGCTGCGGCGGCCCGGCGACGGCGGAGGAGTGGCGAGGAGCGGGCCGGTGTCGGTCGACGCGCGGCGCGTCGCTCCCATGACCGGCCACTGAGGGAGGTCCTGTGGACGACTGGCTCGGGCTGTCCGGGCGCCGTGTCCTCGTCGCCGGCGCCGGCGGCATCGGAGCCGCCTGCGCCACCGCCTTCGCCGAGGTAGGCGCGCACGTCGTCGCCGCCGACCTCGACCCAGCCCGGTTGCACGCAGTGGAGAGCGCCGACCGGCGGGTGCGAGGCCTCCGGGGCGACCTCTCGCAGCCGGCCGGCTGCCAGGCCCTCGTCGAGGACGCCGTCGCGGAGCTGGGCGGCCTCGACGTGCTCGTGCACGCCGTCGGCATCAACCGGCGCGCGCCGGTCCTCGAGGCGACGGACGCGGACTGGCGCGAGGTGCTCGACGTCAACCTCTCCAGCGCCTTCTGGCTCGGCCGCGCCGCCGGGCGACGCATGGTCGCCGCCGGCTCCGGCCGCCAGGTCTACCTCTCCTCGGTGTCGGGCCTGCTCGCCCACCCCGACCACGGCACGTACGCGGCCAGCAAGGGCGGGCTGAACCAGCTGCTGCGCGTGATGGCGCGTGAGTGGGCAGCTTCCGGCGTCACGGTGAACGGGGTCGCTCCGGGCTACACCGAGACCGATCTGACCCGGCAGCACCTGGACCGGCCGGGGATGCGCGAGCACTACACCGGCCTCGTGCCGGCCGGCCGGCTGGGCGACGTGGACGACCTCACCGGCCCCGTGCTCTTCCTCGCCTCGCGGCAGGCTGCCTTCGTCACCGGGCACGTCCTCTACGCCGACGGAGGGCGGACCCTTGTCTGACCACCACGACGCGGCGGGCCGGCTGAGGCCGCAGCGCCCCGACGAACTCGACGATGCGCAGCGGGCGCTGTACAACGCCATCGCCGGCGGCCCACGTGCCGGTGGGCCCTTCCGCGTCACCGACGACGACGGGCGCCTGCTGGGACCCTTCGACGCGCTCCTGCTGCGCCCGGGCATCGGGGACGCCGTGCAACGGCTGGGGGCCGCGCTGCGCTTCCAGGGCGACCTGCCGCCGCGTACCCGGGAACTGGTCGTCTGCGCGGTGGCCGCCGACTGGCGGTCGGCCTACGAGTGGTACGCCCACAGCCTCGTCGCGCTCGCCGTGGGGTGCACGAGAGAGGAGCTGGACGGGGTCCGCACCCACGTCGTGCCCGCCACGCTGACGCCGGCGGAGGCGGCGGCGCTGCGACTGACCCGGGCACTGCTGCGCGACCGGGTGGTCGACGACGAGCTGTATGCCGAGGTCCTCGCGCACCACGGGACGGCCGGAGTCCTCGAGATCACGGTGCTCGTGGGGTACTACCAGGCGCTGGCGGGGCTGCTGGAGGCGTTCGCCGTCGCAGCGCCCGAGCCGACGCCCTTCGACCGTGACCAGACCGCAACGTCGGGGACCACCTCGCGGGCTATCGCTGGGGCAGGCACGCTTGATTGACTCTCGGCTGATAGACGACGCTCAGCACGGACGCCCCCCGGGAGAGGACGCCGATGTCCGACGATTCGCGCAGGTCCATCACGTTCCGTCGCCGACTGCTGGCTGCTGGAGCAGCCGCCGGCGCACTACTCGTCGGCGGGTGCGGCGGGGGCGGTCTCACCGGCGGCGGAGGCGGCGGAGGGGGTGCCGGCGGTGCGGGCGCCGGTGGGGGCGGCGGCGGGGGCACAGCCCTGTCGATCGCGACGGGCGGCACCGGCGGGGTCTACTACCCCCTGGGCGGCGGCATCGCCAACGTAATCGGGGGGAACGTCCCGGGCTACACCGCGACGGTGCAGGAGACCAACGCGTCGGTGGACAACATGCGCCTCGTCCAGAGCGGTCAGGCCGCTCTCGCCTTCGGCGTCGGCGACGTCGTGGCCGACGCGGCCAAGGGCACGGGCGAGTTCGACCAGCCCCTCGACATCTGCGCCATCGGCAACACCTACAACAACTTCATGCAGCCGATCACGGTGAAGGGTACCGGCATCGAGTCGATCGAGGACATGCGTGGCAAGCGCATCTCCGTCGGCGCTCCCGGCTCGGCCACGGAGGTCCTCGCCGCGCGCCTGCTCGAGGCGGCGGGCATCGATCCCAACAAGGACATCAAGCGTGCGCAGTTGGGCGCCGCGGAGACCGTGGATGCCCTGCGCGACAAGACCATCGACGCGGGCTTCTGGTCCGGCGGGCTGCCGACCGGCGCGCTCGTCGACCTCGCGAGCTCCGGGGAGCTCGTGATCATCCCGCACGCTGAGTACGAGGGCGAGCTGCAGTCGAAGTTCGGCGACTACTACTTCGCCCGCGACATCCCGGCGGGCACCTACCAGGGCCAGGACGAGGCCGTCAGCGTGATCGCCTCGCCCAACATCCTCGTCGCCTCGAAGAAGATGCCGGAGGACCTCCAGCGCAGGATCACCCAGGCGATCTTCGACAACAAGCAGAAGCTGGTCCAGGTGCACCCCGCGGCCAAGGAGCTCGACAAGGGCACGGCATCCGACATTGAGTTCATCAACACGTGCCCCGGCGCGAAGGCGTACTTCGACCAGGCCGGCTCCTGAGATCCCCTCCCAAGGTCCTGCCGTGACCGCGCCGCGCCTCGCCCTCGCCCTCACCCTTGCCCTGGCGGGCGCGGGCGGCGCCGCGGCGCTCGGCGCGCCACCCGAGGGGAGCGCCGGTGACGGCGGCCGGATGAGCGTCGTCGTTCGCGCCGCCGGCGGCGACGTCCTGGCGCGCGTCCCGCTCGAGGGCGGCCGGTTCGCGGTCAGCTACCGGAACTCGCTCTACGGGACCCTCGCCGAGGAACGCTACGCCGTCGCTCCCGACGGTCGCTTCGCGCTCGTCGAGCTCGCCGCCGACCAGCTCGCCGTGCTCGAGGAGTACTACGCCGTCCCGGGCGCCCCTCGCCGGGCGCCCGACGGGGACCGGCGGGCTCTGGTGGCCGATCCGCATCCGGACCGGGCCGCCGTCTTCGGCAACCTCTCCATCGCCGCCACCGACCTCGGGAAGCGCACGCTGCTCGTCCCGGGCAGCCCTCCGGTCGAGCTGTGGCGGCTCGTCGACGCAGACCCCACCATCGTGCTCCACCTCGAGGAGGTCCCGTGAGCGGCTCGAGCACGTTCCGCGGCAGCCAGCCTGCCGGGCAGGTCCCCGACCCGCTACGTGACGCGCGGGACGTGGACGCTCCGATCAACGAGGAGGAGCTCCTCGCCGAGTTCGAGGCGGAGAAGCCCGCTCGTCAGCTCAGCGGCGTGCCGCTTGTCGCCGTCAAGGTCGTGGGCGTGGGGCTCTCGCTCTTCGCCCTCTACTGGGTGTTCAACCCGATCGCCAAGCAGTTCTACCTGCCCGCGTTCCTGATGTTCGGGTTGTCGTTGACCTTCCTCGTCTACCGGGGCTGGGGCCGGTCGGGCAAGGCGAGGACTGAGGGTCGTCCCGACAACCCCGGCGTCCTCGACTGGCTGCTCGCCGCGTTGGCCGTCGTGCCCTTCGCGTACATCCTCTCGGACTGGCAGAGCTTCTTCCGCCGGGCGATCCTGCCGACCGAGCTCGACATGCTCATGGGTGCGCTCGCGCTGCTGCTGGTGCTCGAGGCCGCTCGGCGCACGGTCGGCATCATCGTGCCCGCCGTCGTCGTCTTCTTCCTGCTCTACGCGTACTACGGCCCAATCTGGCCGGGCCCGTTCTCGACCTCGCCCTTCTCCGTGCAGCGGCTCATCGGTCACAACGTCATGGGCACGCAGGGGCTGTTCGGCGTCCCCACGGACGTGGCGGCGACGTACATCATCCTCTTCACGATCTACGGCGCCGTGCTCGCCGCCTCGGGAGCGACCCGCTTCTTCATCGACCTGTCGATCTCCGCCTTCGGCCAGTCCGCCGCGGGGCCGGGCCGGACGGTGACGCTCGCGGGCTTCCTGCTCGGCACCGTCTCCGGCTCGGGGGTGGCCACCACCGTGACGCTCGGCGGCGTCGCCTGGCCCCTGCTCAGGCGGGCGGGTTATCCGCGGGAGCACGGAGGCGGCGTACTCGCCGCGGCCGGCATCGGGGCGATTCTGTCACCTCCCACGCTGGGCGCCGCCGCGTTCATCATCGCCGAGCTGCTGGGGGTCTCCTACCTCGAGGTGCTCGTCTGGGCAACGATCCCGACCGTGCTGTACTACCTCGGCATCATCCTCGCCATCGAGATGGACGCCCGGCGCTACAAGACGCACTCGGTCGACATGGAGGTCAGGCCGGCGGGCAAGCTGCTGCTCCGCTTCGGCTACCACTTCAGCTCGCTGGTCGCGATCGTCGTCTTCATGGCCATCGGCATGACACCGTTCCGGGCGGTCGTCTACGCGACCGGGCTCGCCTTCGCGCTGAGCTTCCTCGACCGGCAGTCCTGGATGACGCCGAAGCGGGTCTGGGACGCGCTCGGCACCGGCGCCACCGGGGCGCTGTCAGTCATCCCGGTGATGGCGGCGGCCGGCATCATCGTCGGCGTCATGACGCTGACCGGCCTCGGCCTCAAGCTCGCCGGCATCATCGTCTCGATCGCCGGTGGCAACCTGATCCTGACGGCGCTCTTCTCCGCGATCGCCGTCACGCTGCTCGGACTCGCCGTGCCCGTCACGGCGAGCTTCATCATCTCCTGGGTGGTCATCGGCCCTGCGCTGCAGCAGGTGGAGGTGCCCCCGCTGGCCGTGGCGATGTTCATCTTCTACTACTCGGTCCTCAGCGAGGTCTCTCCGCCGACCGCCCTGTCACCGTTCGCCGCGGCGGCCATCACGGGGGGCCGGCCGGTCAAGACGATGTGGCTGACCTGGAAGTACACACTGCCCGCGTTCCTCGTCCCGTTCATCTTCGTGCTCTCTCCGCGGGGCGTGGGCCTGCTGGCGCAGGGTGGCGCAGGCACGGTCGCCGTCGCCTTCCTGGCCTCCGCGCTCGCCGTCGCCGCACTCGCGGTGGTCACCGGAGCGTGGGTGCTCGGCCCCGTGCGGGTGCCCGAGCGCGCGCTGTTCGCGGTGGCCGCGCTCGCCCTCCTGGTGATGGAACCGTTCACGATCGCGGTGGGCGTGGGAGCGATCGTGCTGGGGCTCCTCGCGCACCTCGCCGGCCGGCGCAGGCACCGGGGGGGCGACCGGTCCGGCAGGCCCCTCGCGGACGGACAGGGTCGCGGCGCTGCTCCCCGGCTCGAGCCGCACGACTCCCACGTGGTGGGTGGGGCGTCGTGAGAGCCCACGAGGACCGTCGCGGGGACCGCACGATGCTGACCGTCACCCCGTCCTCGTCGCCAGCAGGGCCTCCACCGCCTCGACGTGCGCGGCGAGCAGCGGCACGAGACGCTCGGGGAGTGGCGGTGCCGGCGCACGCACGCTCGCCGAGGCGAAGACGCCGCGGCGGCGCAGGGCCTCCTTGCGCAGAGCCAGACCCACACCGGGCTGCGCCTCGAAGACCGCGATCGGCAGCCAGGGGGCGAACGCCTTCCGCGCAGCGCTGAAGCCTCCCTCCCGCCAGCCGCGCAGTGCGGCCAGCAGCCCCTCGGGGTAGGAGAAGCCGGTCATGGCCCCCGCCGATCCGGCGGCCAGCTCGTCGAGCAGTGCGACGCCGCCCAGGCCTCCGAACACCGGCGCGGCCGTGCCCGCCGCCAGCTCGGCGACGACGGCGGCGGTCGGCGGGGACTCGGACTTCACCGCGACCACGAAGGGGCAGGCGTCGACCGCGGCGAGCAGGTCCGACGGGGAGATGCGGATCCCTGACACCACGGGATAGTCCTGGACCACGATGCCGGCACCGGTCGCCTCGTGTACCGCGCGCAGGTGAGCAGCCAGTGCCGCAGACCGGGGCGTGTTGACCTGGACCATGAGCCCCGCGACCTCGCCGGCGGCCGCGTCGAGCGCGGCGCTGCCCTGGGCTGCCGCCTTGCGGGTCGTGCGCCCCGGGAGGCCCACGACGAGTGGGAGGTCGCCCCGCTCCTCCGCGACGACCTCGACGACGCGTCGCCGCTCGTCGTCGTCGAGCGCGGCGGCCTCACCGAAGACGCCGAGGACGGTCAGGCCCGTGGAGGGTACGGACCGGTGCAGCGCCACCTCACGGCGCAGCGACTCCTCGTCGACCAGGGCCGCGTCCTGTGTGAACGGCGTGGCGAGTACGCCCCACAGGCCCGCGCTCAGCGGGGCGCTCATGCGACCGGACCGGTCGCGGCGTCCTCGCGGCCGAGGGCGAGGTCGACGACGTGCTCGGCGATCGCGAGCGAGGAGGTGGCGGCGGGAGAGGGCGCGTTGCGCACGGCGACGACTCCCCGTCGTCGTGTGATACGGAAGTCGTCGACGAGGGCGCCGTCGCGGTCGAGGGCCTGGGCACGCACCCCGCTGGGCCCGGGCACGACGTCGTAGACGGTCAGCTCGGGCACGTAGCGCTGCGCCTCGGCGACGAAGCGGCGCCTGCTCAGCGAGCCGCGCATCTCCTTGACACCGGTGCGCCAGTGCCGGGTGGCGAAGCGGCGGAAGCCGAGCCAGGCGACGCTGTCGCGCAGGTCGCGCAGCGAGACGTCCTTCCACCCGTAGCCCTCGCGAGCGAGGGCGAGCACGGCGTTGGGCCCGACCATGACCTCACCGTCGACCCGCTTCGTCAAGTGCACTCCGAGGAACGGGTAGCGGGGGTCGGGCACCGGGTAGATCAGTCCGCGCACGAGGTCGCGTCGCTCCGGCCGCAGGAAGTAGTACTCCCCGTGGAACGGCACGATCCGGGGCTCGTCGTCGTCACCGGCCAGCGCGGCCTGGACATGGGCGTCTCCGAGCGCCGGGCGACCAGCCGGCTGTCGTGCCAGATCGAGGTGACCCCAGACCTGGAACCGGGCTGGCCAGCGCCCGCAACGCCTCCAGTGACCCGGCCTTCCCACGTGCCAGCTTCCGGTCCCTGCCACCGTCCACTCGTCACCCCCCAACGGTCCTCCGGGAGTTGGAGGGTACGGGAAAGACGACAACGGAGCAGAAGCGACCCCGACAAGCGACGCGTCTCACGAGTCCCGCAAGCCGAAGGGCGACCGGTCACGCTGGGGGCGCTGTCTCGGTCGAGGAGGACCCGCATGAGGCTGCGTCCCGGTAGACCCGCCCGGTGGTCCGTCCCGGCAACCCCCCGCTCTACGGCACCGAAAGCTACGGCTAGCGCGGACCTCGGCCTTCAGCAGCCACCGGGTGGGGCTACTGACGCTCGGCCGCTTCCGTCGCCACACCGCTGGAGGCCCCTACTTGCCCATCATGGCTGAACAGTGCGCACAGTCGCCCAGCTTCGCCGACCGCTTCGGCCGGATCACTGAGTTGGTGTCGAAGCCCCTCCTGCTCGGCGAGCACCCGGCCCTTGCTGCGGCGGCCAAGGTGGCTCCGACCGACGTCCTTGAGGACAGCGAAGACCTTGTCCTCGATACCAAGCGCGGCACGACGCGCTTCCAGACCGAGGCCAGTTCTTCACGTTCTTGGCGTGGTTCCGGCAGATCGAGATCATCGACTCGATCGCGTTGGTCGACCGAAGCGTTCTGGCCAGCGTCGGAGGAATCCCGAGGCGGAGCACGGTCAGGGTCTCGGTCAGGCCCTCGCGCAGGCTGGCTGCGGCTCCTGGATGGGTCTTGTCCAGCTCCTTGGCCAGCGCCTCCAAGAGCGCCTCGGCCTCCAGGGCGGAGCCGGCGTGGTAGGCCTTGCGCATCTGCTTTTGG
>JALYMT010000244.1 GCA_030773555.1 Actinomycetota bacterium
AAGGCGGAAGCGGCCAAGGCGTGGGTGAGCGCGGTCAACGCCTCGCCCACGGTGGCGCAGCGGTGGGGCTACCTGCTCGCCAGCGAGTCCGTCATCGCGTCCTCCTCGTCCTGGGACGCGCTGAAGATCGGAGCTGACACATTCGGATGAGGGTGTGTGCCTCGCGGGCCGTCACAGGGGTGGGCTGCGGGCTTGCAGTAGCGACCCTGTGCGGCCGTACGCTAAGAGATCACCCGGCGTAGCGGAGGGTGCATGGCCACCGGCACGAAGGCGGGCTTCTTCCGGGCGAAGCAGCCTCCGGCAGTTCTTAAGCACAAGTTGCTCGCCTCCTACCTCAGGCCGGCGGCGACGAAGCTGGGATCGGCGAGCAAGGGCGGCCGGGTGGTCTACGTGGACGGCTTCGCTGGTGAGCCGTACTACGTGGACGGCTCACCAGCGTCTGCTGTAGTCGCCCTCGACACGGCCGAGGGGCTTCTTGGCCTGAATCGGACCCTGGAGTGCCTTCTCGTCGAGAAGGACCCTTCGAGCTACGCCGCGCTGCAGTCCGAGGTCACCGCCTACAAGGCACGAGGTGTGACCTGCGACGCCTTCCACGGCGAGGTCGCCAACCACCTGCCCGCGCTGCTCGCACGCTCGTCGGGCGTGCCTCTGTTCCTGTTCCTCGACCCCTGCGGGCTGGGACTGCCGTACGACCTGTTGATGAGCGTGCTGCCGGTCCCCGAGGAGGCGAATGGCCGGGCACCGAGGTGCTGCTCAACTTCAGCGCGGAGGCTATCCGGCGAATTGGGGGGCACCTCACCTCCCCGCAGGGCTCACCAAGCGTGATCAGCGCGCTGGACCGAAGCTGCGGCGGATCGTGGTGGCAGTCCCTGTACCTGTCCGCCCCCGACAGTGCCACTGCCGCCCAGTGGATCGCCCGCGAGTTCGTTCAGCGGATCAGCGACGACGCAGGCGGGCAGGGCTGGGCCGCACCGGTGCGCAACCGGGAGGACAACCAGCCCCTCTACTACCTGGTGTTCTTCACCCGGCATCTGCACGGGGCTTGGCTGTTCGGCGACTCGCTAGCCAGCGCGCAGAAGGAGTGGCGCAGGACCCTGTCGCCTCCGCCGCTGCACGACGATGGGGCGCTGTTCCAGTTGGCGGACACGTTCCCGGAGGAAGAGAAAGCCCGGGAGCGTGCCCACATTGACACGCTGAAGGTCAACCTGCTCGACACGCGAGCCCGCGTCGGCGAGTTCGTCGTCGGTGAGGAGTGGCGCTCGGTCTACGGGGACGTGTACGGGATCGCGAACGACTCCCAGGTTCGGAGAGCAGTCAAGCAGCTGCACAGCGAGGGGCGGACCGCCTCCACCGGAGTCGGTGACAGGACGATGCGGGACCACAAGTTCCTGTTCTAGCTAGCTGGACAGCGTGGGTGCGGGCATCCCGTTCCAGACCTCGCCGTCCAGTTCCCGACCCCCGGACTTCGCCCGCAACCCGCCCCACTGCTTGAAGAAGAACGGGACGCCCGCCTCCTCGCACTTGTCGCGCAGTCCACGCAGCCACTGCGCCTGGACCGGGCGGTGCCCGCGGCCGCTCTCCCCGCCGGCGATCACCCAACCGACGCCGGTCAGGTCGAGCCCAGGCAGCGGACCGAGCAGCGGCTCGCAGCTGAGGAAGCGCACCGCCGCGGGCACCGCGCGCAAGTCGTCGACGCGGGCGAGCACGTCCTCGTTCTCCACGCTCACTCCCATCCACACGTTTCCCGGCCAGGGCAGGGTTGGTGCGAGGCGGGTGAGGCGACGAGACCGTTTCGTCAGGACTTGATAGGTGTGCTGCGGGGTGCCCTCCATCACCTCGAAGACCCGGTGGATGAACGCGGCGGGCACGCGGGCGTGGAACAGATCGCTCATCGAGTTGACGAACACCAGCCGCGGAGCACGCCAGCGGTAGGGCAGGGCCAGCGTGTCGTCGTGCACGGCCACGCCGAAGCCCGGCCCGGAGGTGCGGGCATCGCCGTCGGTCTGATACTTGGGTGAGCCCATCGCCTGCAGGCGGCGGGCGAGGCCTAGGGCGTAGCAGTTGTCGCACCCGGCGGAGATCTGGTCGCAGCCCGTGGAGGGGTTCCAGGTGGCCTCGGTCCACTCGATCCTGCTGCCGTCGGCCATGCTCCCTGCCTCCTTTCCCGCGTCCCGCCCGAGCGTGCCCAACCGACGTAGACCTAGTGATCGCACTCTGCCGCGGGCCACCGACAGGAACGGGCGCAGGCCCCCCAGGGCAGCTGGACGGTCCGACGCAAGCCATCGAGGGGGAGGACGAAGATGATGCAGTGAGCGCCGTGAGCCGCCCAAATGATGCTCCTGCCCCGGGGTCCGTGCTTGAGGGGAGCCCCCTCGACTCGCCGCGCCTCCTAGGGGCGGAGCTTCGTCAGAGGATGCCGCAGCTGTCCCAGGCGTGGTCGCGGGCCCTTGGATCGCTCGACCTCCTCGCCGAGGGCGTCTACGAGCGCGTCCCGAACGCAGCGGCGCACCTCGTCGCGAACCAGGCGATCAACGACTTCATCGAGATGGGCCAGGACCTTCTCACCGGACGCGGCCGGTCAGCGCTACGCGTGTCGCGGTCCCTGTTCGAACAGCTGGTGACGCTGCGGGAGGTCTGCCGAGACCCTGCCCTGGCCCAGCGGTACGAGGACCACCGCCACGTGGGGCTCCATCTGGAGGCCCGGGCCCGGCTGGGCGTTGAGCGGCTGCCGGAGCCGGACCGCTCCGCCGCCCGCCGGTCGGCCGAGCGGACGCTGCGGCGGACACGCCGCCGGTACGAGCAGATGCTGACCAGATACCAGCAGGGCTTCCGCAGGTCCTGGCATCCCCGGAACCTGGCGGATCGGGCCGCTGCCCAGGGCCTGTCGTCGACTACGACGGCTTCTACCGGATCGCTTCCATGGTCCTGCACGCCGCCGCGGGCGGGGTGGTCGGCACCTACACCAGCTCCTCCGCCCTGACGGTGCATTGCAGCGGCGCCGCCCTGCAGCTGTGCCCACTGGCCTACCTCCAAGGCGTGCGGTACTTCGACCTAATCGTGGAGCAGCTCGCCGACGCCGCGCCGGGCGGGCTCACGTTCGGGCACTGCCGGGCGGCGCTGCGCGAGATAGACGACCTGTGGGTGGACTACCAGCGGGTCGTCCGGGACCCGGACCGGCCTGTGGCCCAAGGAGCACATCGAGCGCTATCTCCCGGTCGTCGCCATTGGTCGGGGTGGACGACGCCGCTGGTACCTGGCCTTGGTCGAGCACCACCTCTATCTACCGGCGACATATCGGAGCGGCCTGGACGAGGCATGGGAGTTGGCGCTCGATCTGCTGGCCGAGCTGGCGACCGAGGGCCACCCGTGGCGTGTGACGGGCTGACGCAGGCCATGCCTGGTGCCAGCGTCGACCCGAATCCCACTGCCCGTTGGCTGCCCGCCAGCGGCTTCGCGGGCGACTGGGTGGAGGCGAGCGTGCGAAACCCCGTGCCGTCGCGGTCATCGAGGCGATGCAGCGCCGGTACATGAGGAGAACCGGAAAGTGGTTGCCTCTGGCCGAGCGGCTGGAGGTGTGCTGATTCCGCCACCAGAGACACGGCCAGGGTCCCGAAGCCCGCAATCGCGTGAGCGCGGGCACGGAGGCGTCACCGAAGGCGCTTGGAGATCGCCGTCTTCGTTCTGTCGGGTAGCTGCGTCGCGATGAACTGGTCGAGGCGCTCGGGGTCGGGCTCGATGCGCTGGGCCTCCTCGCGCTCCTCCCAAGTCTGGTAGTTGTCCGGCTCGCCTGCAGTGATCAACCCGATGCCATGGGAGCGGGCCACCGTCGCTACGTCGTCCACTGCGTCGTCCAGCTCGGGGTTGCCTGGCGGGACGTGAAGGAGGACGTACGAGCGCGTGGCGGCCCGCCGATGAGCCAGAGCCTCGTACACCGCCTGCACGGTGATCCCGCTGGCAGGCTTCACCTCGAAGGTTGTGACCTCCAGGTGCTTGCCGGGCACGTACGCGAAGGCGCGGACCTCGACACTCACGATGTCGGGACGGGACCAGGTCCCTCCGGTCGCGCGACGCCCCTGCTGCGCTGTGATGTCCACGGCCAGCGGGTCCCAGCGACGATCACGAGCCCAGTCTCCGGCGATCACCTTGCGCATGGGCTCGTACAGGTCGAGTTCGCTGCGGACTTCCTCCTCGATCTGCTCAGCGACCTCCACTACCGTCGATGCGGGTGTGGACGGCTCCACAGAGGCAGGAGCGGCGCGGCGGACCGTCCCGCCCCGTCCGGTGCTCCGCACGATCTGCCCGCTGGCGAGCAGCGCGTCGCGGGCCATGTAATAGCGGTCCTCGTCCCAGCGCAGCGTGCGCAGCAGCGTCACGTTGCTTACTCGACCACCGTCGGCGGGGATGTGGTTCAGCAGTTGCCACGTGTCCTCGTCAACCGGCACGACCACATACTCCCGCATGATCCGCAATCAGCGGGAACGCCAGGTGCCGGTAGCACCAGCAGCCGTCGACGCGCGTGGCAGCAGGGGTAGCGCTTTTCCCTGACGAAGCATGAGTATGGCGTCGGCCATTGCCGTCGCGTTCGGCGAATGAGGTCTTGCACTGTTGGCAGCTACCCAGCGAACCTGAGTCGGTAGACCGGCACTTGGCTGACGACCTGAGCCGTTCCGAGATTGCTCCTCGTTCGTTTCGTCGCCCACGACGATCAAGGACAGGCCAGGATGTAGGGGGTTTTCACCAAGTCCCAGCGGCCCCGGGGAGGAGCATACGACCCACGCCGCCCCGCCACCCGCCGTACTCCGGCTCTGGGACGCGTACGGGCGGGCCCTCCGGAGAGGACCGCCCGGACGTCATCGCGCCTGCCGTACGCGACCAGCCAGTCAGCCGCGGCGGAACGGCTCCTGGCTCTGCACATTGAGCACGTCAACCTTGTTGGCGCCGGCCCCGGCCACCGCCGGGTCGCTCAGCTGCAGGACGTCGAAGCCCTTCTGGATGTCGCTGGAGTAGATCTTGCCGTTGTACCAGTAGGCCGACCACGACCCGCCGAGCACCAGGCGGTCGGTCGACAGCGGCCCGCGGTCGAACCAGGCGATCTCCTTGGGCGCCGCCGGGTCGGTGAAGTCGATCACCGAGATGCCGCCCTGGTACCACGCCTGCACCATGAGGTCACGGTCGGGGTTCGGGATCAGCGAGCCGTTGTGGGCCACGCAGTTCTCGGTGTTCGCGTTGGTCCGCGGGATCTTGAAGTAGCTCGCGAATCGCAGCTTGCCGTTCACGATGCGGTAGATCGCGTCGGCACCGCGCTTCGGGCCGACCGTCGGGTTGCAGGTCGGGCCGCCACCACCGCCGAGCTCGTCGGTGAACACCACGGTCGAGGCGTCGTTGTCGAACGTCGCCGAGTGCCAGAACGCGAAGTTCGGGTCGTTGACCGAGTCGGTGACCTTCGGCTTGACGGGGTCACTGATGTCGATCAGCACGCCCTCACCCATGCACGCGCCAGCGGCGATGCCCTTCGCCGGGTACGCGGTGATGTCGTGGCAGCCCGAGGTGGTCCTCGTCTGGTCCGGGATGCCGGGGAAGCCGCCGTCGGGGAAGAGCACGGGCTCCGCGATCACCGACGCCTGGGCCGGCGCGCCGTCGGGGATCTCGACGATCGAGATCTTGTCGTGCGGGGGCTGGCAGTCGGGCTGGCTGGCAGAGGGGCTGTACGACGACACGTACACCAGGGCCCGGTCGTTCTTCGGGTCCGGGATCACGGTGTTCGTGTGCGAGCCGCAGTCGGTCTCGACCCCGGTGACGTAGCGCGGGCTGGCGGGGTCGGCAATGTCGAAGATGCGGATGCCCTCCCACGACTCCTTGACCGTGGCGGACTGCGCGGTGTTGCCCTCGCATCCGGGCTTGTTGCGTGAGGAGTCGGTCGAGGTGATCAGCAGGTTCTCGTACACCGACACGTCGTTCTGCGCGCCCGGGCAGACGATCTGCGTCACCAGTCGGGGCGACTCGGGCTCGGCGATGTCCCACACGCTGACCCCGTTGTAGTTGCCCTGGTACGCGTACCGCCCCTTGAAGGCGAGGTCGCTGTTGAACGCGCTCTC
>JALYMT010000245.1 GCA_030773555.1 Actinomycetota bacterium
CCGCAGCACCGCCCGCGGCGAGCTCAGGCGCCGGGGACGTGCAGCAGGAGGGCGTCGCCCTGGCCACCGCCGCCGCACAGCGCGGCCGCCCCCACGCCGCCGCCACGGCGCTGAAGCTCCAGGGCGAGGTGGAAGGCGATGCGGGCACCGGACATGCCGATCGGGTGCCCCAGGGCGATCGCGCCGCCGTTGGGGTTCACCTTGTCCTCCGGGATGCCCAGCTCCTTCATCGAGGCGAGGGCGACGGAGGCGAACGCCTCGTTGATCTCCACGAGGTCGAGCTGCTCGGCGGTCATGCCGGCGCGCTTGAGGGCGTCGCGGATCGCATTGAACGGCTGAGGCAGCAGGCTGGGCGTGGGCCCGGCGACCATACCGGGCTGGCCGATCTCGGCCAGGATGGGCGCGCCCAGCTCCTCGGCCTTGGCCCGGCTCATCACGACCACCGCGGCTGCGCCGTCGGAGATCTGCGAGGCGGACCCGGCGGTGATCGTGCCGTCGGCCGAGAAGGCGGGCCGCAGCTTGCGCATGGTCTCGGCCGTGGTGTCGCCCCGCACGCCCTCGTCCTCCTTGACGACCAGCGGGTCACCCTTGCGCTGCGGAATCTCCACGGGAACCATCTCGTCGTCGAAGACCCCGTTCTTCTGCGCCTGGGCGGCGAGCTGGTGGGAGCGAGCCGAGAACTCGTCCATCTGGTCGCGGGTGATTCCGAGCTCCTTGGAGTACCGCTCGGTGGCAGCGCCCATCGCCTCGGTGTCGAACGCGCAGAACAGCCCGTCGTGGGCCATCGTGTCGAGCACCTCAATAGCGCCGTACTTGTAGCCCTCACGGGACTTCGGCAGCACGTGGGGCGCGTTGGTCATCGACTCCATGCCGCCGGCCACCACGATGTCGAAGATGCCCGAGGAGATGAGCTGGTCGGCCTGGATGATGGCGTTCAGACCCGAGAGGCAGACCTTGTTGATGTTGATGGCGGGAGTCGACATGGGGATGCCGGCCTTGACGGCGGCCTGCCGCGCCGGCACCTGACCCGCGCCGGCCTGCAGCACGTGGCCGAGGACGACGTACTCGACCTGGTCGGGGGTGATCCCGGCACGCTGGAGCGCACCCTTGATCGCGAAGCCGCCGAGGTCAGCGGCCGTGAAGCTCTTCAGGCCGCCCAGCAGGCGGCCCATGGGGGTCCGAGCTCCAGAGACGAGAACAGAACCAGCCACGAGAGACCTCCGGAAAATTGGGGTGAGTGCCTCGCCGGAAGTTGGTGCGGGGGAGCATGCGAGGCCACGCTGGGACTAGAACATTACCCACGCGTCCGACGTCATCACCGTCCAGGAGTTCCATGCTTGCGCACCCGCTGCTCACCGGCATCGACCACGTGGGCGTCGCCGTCCGCGACCTCGACGCGGCCGTCGCCTTCTACGAGCGCACGTTCGGGCTGCGCCTGGTCCACGAGGAGGTCAACGAGGAGCAGGGAGTACGCGAGGCGATGCTGGCCGTCGGCGACTCGGGCTCCTGCGTGCAGCTGCTCGCGCCGCTGCGTGACGACTCGCCCATCGGCCGCTTCCTGGCCCGGACCGGCGAGGGGATCCAGCAGGTCGCCTACACCGTCGACGACATCGAGGCCGCCGGGCGGCAGCTGCGGGCCGCCGGCGTGCGGCTGCTCTACGAGGAGCCCCGGCGCGGGACCGCTGGATCGCGGGTGAACTTCGTGCATCCCAAGGACGCCGGCGGCGTGCTGATCGAGCTCGTCGAACCGGCGCCCCCGGAGGCCGCCACGCACTGACGTCCGGCGGCGTCGGGGTCCCCGGTCGCCCCTCGCGGCTACCCTGACCGGGGAAGGTCCCGGCGACCGCACAGCGGAAGAAGGCACGAGTGGAGCAGCGGGGCACGCCCGAGCTGGGCGCGCGACAGCTCGCAGCCCAGCCCGACGGGCACGTCGGCGCTCCCTCACCTGCGCCCGCTGCCGGCCCCAAGGCGCAGGCGGGGGAGCAGGCCGCCGACGTCGACGACGAGCTGGTCGAGGACGACGCCTCGCTGCGGCTGGTCGACGCCAATCCCGAGACCCTGGTCGACGAGCGGCGGACCGAGGGACATCCCGAGCAGTTCGGCCGCCGCGGGGCTCCCCTGCCACGCAACTCACCGTTCTACTTCGGCTTCTACGCCGCCCTCGGGGTGCTGCTCGCCTGGTTCCTGGCCCGCGCCGTGGCCGGCATCCGGTCGGTGCTCGTCCTGCTCGTCGTCTCGATGTTCCTCGCCGTCGGGCTCAACCCCCTCGTCGAGCGGCTCATTCGCGCCGGCCTCCGGCGTGGCATCGCGGTGCTGGTGGTGTTCGGCGGCGCGATCCTGGCCTTCGCCGCATTCGGCGCGGCGATCGTGCCCCCGGTCGTGGAGCAGACGCAGACCTTCGCCGGGAACCTGCCGACCTACGTCGAGGGATTGCAGCGCTCCGAGACCATTCGGCGGATCAACGAGGACTACGGTGTGCTGGACAACGCCCAGACCTACCTGTCGACGGGCAACCTCGGCACCCGGCTGTTCGGCGGTCTCCTCGGCGTCGGCAAGCTCGTCGCGAACGCGCTGTTCAGCCTCCTGACCGTGCTCATCCTGTCGCTGTACTTCCTGGCGTCCCTGCCGAACATCAAGCGGGAGATCTACAACCTGGTGCCGAGCTCCCGGCGGCAGCGGGTGTCGCTGCTCGGTGACGAGATCCTGCTCCGCATCGGCGGCTACGTCAGCGGCGCGTTCGTCGTCGGCCTCATCGCCGCGGTCTCCTCGTTCGTCTTCCTCCTGATCGTCGGCATGCCCTATCCCGCCGCGCTGGCGCTCCTCACCGGCGTGCTGTCGCTGGTGCCCATGGTGGGTGCCACCGTCGCCATGGTGGTCGTCGGCGCCGTCGGCTTCTTCCAGTCCCTCAGCGTCGGCGTCGCCTGCCTCGTCTACTACCTCGTCTACCAGCAGGTCGAGAACTACGTCATCTATCCGCGGGTGATGCGCAGGTCGGTCGACGTGCCCGCGGCGGTGACGGTCATCGCGGCGCTCGTCGGCGGTTCGCTGCTCGGCGTCGTGGGCGCCCTGCTGGCGATCCCCACCGCCGCCGCGGTGCTGCTGATCGTGCGGGAGGTTGTGATTCCCCGCCAGGACGCGGCGTGACGACGCCGACGGCCTCGCCCGGCCCTAGCCGCTAGTAGCGGGGAGCGTCGCGGGAACGCTGCGTGCGGGGCCGCCGACTGCTCCGGGCTCGCCAGCAGCTGGTATGCCAGTGCCGCCGGTCCTCGGGGCCGGCGCCGACGACAGGCCGGTCAGCGGACCAGGCGACGACATGGGGCACGCCGGGCGGAATCGCCTGGTCGCATCCCGGGCACCGGTAGGTCTTGGCACCCCCCGTGGGCACCGTGCGCATCACCCATTGCCCGTCGGGCCCGTCCTCGACCCGCTCCGCGTAGGGGCGCGGCGTGCTCTCCTCAGGGGCCGACCGCGACCGGTCCAGCCGGCGGCGACGGGAGCGCGGCACCCCGCGTCAGCCCGTGGGCAGGGTACGCAGGGCGCCGGCGGCCACCCCCGCGGTCTGCAGCTGCTCCAGCACGGGCACCGGCGTCAGCCCCGGCTCGCGCAGCTCGTCGTGCAGACGGTCCAGGATCGCGAGGACGTGCTCGAGCCCGAGGTCCTCGAGCATCTCGATCGGCCCGCGGGGGTAGCCACAGCCCGCCTTCATCGCGGTGTCCACGTCGTCGGCGCTCGCGTAGCCGGCGGCCACCATGCGGACGGCGTGGTTGAGATAGGGCACCAGCAGGGCGTCGACGATGCGTCCTGCCCGGTCACGGCAGCGGACAGCGCGAGCTCCCACCCGATCGGCCACCGCGATCGCCGTGGCGAGGGCGTCGGGGCCGGTGAGCACCGTGTCGACGACCTCGAGCACCGGGCCGAGCCCCTCGCCGAGGCGCGTGACGGGGTGGAGGCCGACGACGTCCTCGGGGCGACCCGTGGCGGCGGCGCAGGTGACGACCGGCACCAGCGTCCCGGTCGTGGCCAGCACGGCGCCGCCTCGGGCCACGCGGTCAAGCGCAGCGAACACGCGTCGCTTCACGTCCGGCTCGTCCACGGCCGCCTCGAGCACGAAGTCGCATCCGCTCAGCGCCTCCGCCTGGGCCTGCACGGCCGCCTCGGGCTCGTCCGCCCGCAGGTCGGCCACGACCACCTCGAAGCCGGCGTCGCCGAAGCTCCGCGCCAGCTCCGCTGCGCGCTCCGTGGCGGCCACCACGCCCACCCGGGCGACCGTACGCGGTTGCCCGGCGTGCGCGCCGTGCGGGTCCCGGGCCGTGCCGGTGCGGTCGGGCACGACCTCCGGGGAGTTCGGGGCCGCGTACGTGTAGAAGCCCCGTCCGCTCTTGCGTCCCTTCACTCCCGCCGCGACGAGCTGGGTCAGCAGCGGTGTCGGCGCGTGCCAGCGGTCCCGGGACTGGGCGTACATCGTCTCGAGGACCTCGTAGGCGGTGTCCAGGCCGATGAGGTCGAGCAGCGCGAAGGGACCCATGGGCAGGCCGGCGCCCGACGTCATCGCCGCGTCGATGTCCTCGCGGGTCGCGAAGTGCTCCTCGGCCATGCGCATGGCGCCGTTGAGGTAGCCGAACAGCAGGGCGTTGCCGACGAAACCTGCACGGTCGCGGACGACGACCGGGAGCTTGCCCAGGCGGCGGGCGAGGGCGGCGATGTCGTCGACCACCTCCGGCTCGCTGACGACCGTGCGGACTACCTCGACGAGCTTGAGCACGGGCGCCGGATTGAAGAAGTGCATGCCGATCACCTGGCCGGGCCGCCCGGTGGCCGCAGCGATGCGCGTGACCGACAGCGACGAGGTGTTGGTCGCGAGGATCGTCTCGGGTCCGCACGTCTTGTCGAGGTTGGCGAAGATCTCGGTCTTCACCTCCAGGAGCTCGGGCGCGGCCTCGACCACGAGGCTGGCGTCGGCCAGCTCCTCCAGGTCGGTGGTGAGCCGGACCCGAGCGTGCAGGGCGGCCGAGTCGGCCTCGCTGAGCCGCCCGCGCTTCACCGCCCGGCCCGTGGAGCGCTGGAGGTGCTCCCCGCCACGAACGACCGCGTCCTGCGTGGGCTCGAAGCCCACGACGTCGAGACCGGCCCGGGCGAACACCTCAACGATGCCCGCGCCCATGGTGCCGAGCCCGACAACCCCCACCTTCTGGAAGTTCCGTGCCATGTTCGCTCGCGTCTCCTCGTGTGGCCGACTTCGGCGAACGAGTCTCCCATGCCGTACTACCGTGTCTGCCCGTGCGCCTGGTCATCGCCTCGTGCAGCGTCGAGTATGTGGGCCGGCTCACAGCGCACCTGCCCACCGCGCCGCGTCTCATCCTGGTCAAGGCCGACGGCTCGGTCTCCGTGCACGCCGATGATCGCGCCTACAAGCCGCTGAACTGGATGAGTCCGCCCTGCGAGCTCCGGGAGGAGCCGGGCCGGTGGACGGTGACCAACCGCGCCGGGGAGACGCTGGTGATCCAGCTGGCCGAGGTGCTGCACGACTCCTCGCACGTCCTCGGCCTCGATCCCGGGCTGGCCAAGGACGGGGTCGAAGCCCACCTGCAGGCCTTGCTCGCCGAGCACCCCGGCTCGCTGGGCCCGGGCTGGCGGTTGCTCCGCCGGGAGTATCCGACGGCCATCGGCCCGGTGGACCTGGTCTGTCGTGACGGCGAGGGCCGGGCGGTGGCGGTCGAGGTCAAGCGCCGCGGCGAGATCGACGGGGTCGAGCAGCTCACGCGCTACCTCGACCTGCTGAACCGGGATCCCCTGCTGGCACCGGTTCGCGGCGTCTTCGCCGCCCAGGAGATCCGTCCCCAGGCGCGGGTGCTGGCGCTGGACCGGGGCATCGCCTGCGTCACGCTCGACTACGACGCGCTGCGCGGCGTGGACGACCCCAGTTTCCGGCTCTTCTGAGGACGGGCTCGAGGTGGGCAGCTCCCGGATCCTGGTGGTGGGCGCAGGCGTCGTCGGACTCTCGTGCGCGCTCCGCCTCGCCGAGAACGGCCACGAAGTCGCGGTGCTCGCGCGCGACCTGCCACTCGAGACGACCTCGTCGGTCGCGGCCGCGCTCTGGTATCCCTACCGCGCGTCTCCCCCCGACCGGGTGTTGCCCTGGAGTCGGCGGACGTTCGCCGAGCTGGCGCTCCTCGCCGAGCGCGTCCCCGCGGCGGGCGTGCGGTTGCGCGCCGGGATGGAGCTCCTGCGCGCACCGTCGGCGGCCCCCTGGTGGCGCGAGGCCGTTCCGCACCTGGACAAGGTGCCGCGGGAGAGCCTCCCCGCCGGCTACGTCGACGGATTCCGACTGAGCCTGCCCGTCGTCGACATGACGCGCTACCTGCCGTGGCTGCACGCGCGCGTCGAGGACGCCGGGGCGACCGTGACCAGAGCCGCCCTGTCGGTGCTGCCTGCGGCACCTGTCGTCGTGAACTGCAGCGGCCTGGCCGCCCACGCTCTCGCCCACGACGAGGCCGTCCGCCCGGTGCGCGGGCAGGTCCTCACGGTGCGCCAGCCCGGCATCGAGGAGTGGCTGCTCGACCAGTCGCACCCCGAGGCCCCGGTGTACGTCGTGCCCCGAGAGGACTCCGTCGTTGTCGGCGGCACCGCCACCGCCGACGACTGGAACCTCCTGCCGGACCCGACGACCACGGCGCAGATCCTGCGACGTGCCACCACGCTGTTGCCGGCCCTGCACGGAGCCGAGCTCCTGGGCGTCCGAGTGGGCCTGCGTCCCGTCCGGACGGCGGTACGGCTCGAGACGCAGCGCCGCGACGACGGCACGGCCGTCGTGCACTGCTACGGTCACGGCGGTGCCGGGGTGACGCTGTCCTGGGGCTGCGCGGACGACGTCGCCGCCGCCGTCGCCGGCCTGATCTGAGACGTTGCCCGCCAGCACCAGCACGCAAAAACGCCGAAGCGGCCGGTGGGTGTCGGCCGCTTCGGCGGTGGGGGTGTTCCGGCGGTGTCCTACTCTCCCACGCGGTGGCCCGCGCAGTACCATCGGCGCTGAGAGGCTTAGCTTCCGGGTTCGGAAT
>JALYMT010000246.1 GCA_030773555.1 Actinomycetota bacterium
GGCGTGCACGCCTACCCGGCGGCCTGCGCCATCGCCGAGTCGATGGACCTGGACGCCAAGCACGTGCTGCTCGTCGCCCCGACGCGGCTCGGCGTCGGCGTGCACCACAGCCGCCACTTCGAGACCAGCGAGGCCGTCGAGGAGCGGGTGCAGCGCCTCCGCGAGGGCGAGGCGCCGGTGGTGCTCGCCGTCGACGCCCCGCTCGGCACGAAGGGCGCCGCCTGGGCCCGAGAGATCGCCGCCGCCTGCTCGGCGAGCGCGCTCTGGATGCTCGCTGACGCGGGGCGCAAGACCGAGGACCTCGCCGACCAGGTCGCCCGCCTCGGCCGCGTCGACGGGCTCGTCGTCCACGGCGCCGACGCCACCCGCGACCCTGCCTCCGTACTCGCCCTCGGCGTCCCGGTCGCGCTCCTCGCCGGCAAGCGGGCGACCCGCGCGGTGTGGAGCGCGTTCCTCACCGCCCGAATCCTCGACGACGAGGCCGACGAGTGAGACCCGACCTGCCCGCGGTCAACACCCTCGTACGGGTGCGCTGCTCTCACGACGGCGAGGTGCACCGCTCGCGCATCGAGGCCCTCGACGACCCCACCCTGCTCATCGCCGCACCCCACGCCGCGGATGATCCGAAGCTGCCGCACGCGAACGACGGCCTGGTCGTCTCCTGGGGCACCGTACGGGGCAGGTGCTCGCTGCCCGTGCGCTTCGGCGGCGTCGAGACATCGCGGATCCTGGTGTGGCGGATGGTGCCCGACGGCGAGATCGAGCTGGAGCAGCGGCGGCGCAGCGTACGTGCCGCGGCCACGGGCAAGGTGACGATCATCGCCGGCGCTGGTGTCGTCGCCCCCAAGACGGGTCCGATCCTGGACGTCAGTGAGACGGGGCTGCGTTGCCTGCTGCCCCGGGGCTTCGCTCGGGCCGGCATGCCGGTCGACGTCCACCTCGAGCTCGACGACGAGACCAACACGATGGGCGGGGAGGTGCTGCGCGTGTCGTCGGGGTCGAACGAGCACGACGAGGTCGTGGTCGTGCTGACCCCTGCGCCGGCCCAGGCCGACCGCATCCGCCGCTTCGTCTACGCCCGACAGCGACACGAACGACGCATGGGACGCTGGTGAGCGTCCTGCGCCTCGAGGTGCTGGCCGTCGCGGCCTTGGTCAGCGCGCCGGCGCTGTGGGCGGCGCTCGTCGGGCACACCCTGCCCCTGGACATCGCGCTGCTGCGCTTCCTGGTGGCCGTCCCCGTGTGCGCGGTCGGATACGCCCTGCTCCGTGCGCTGTTCCGCGGGTACGCCGACGAGCCTCCGCCGCGTCGGCGCCGTATGGACCACGACGGCCACGAGGCGCTCGAGGGGGAGCGCTAAGCCGCTAGCCGCCCCTGCCCTCGCCAGGTAGTCTGAGCCCTCGGTCGATGACGGCCTGCGCCCGTAGCTCAACGGATAGAGCGTCTGACTACGGATCAGAAGGTTAGGGGTTCGAATCCCTTCGGGCGCGCCCTTCTGACCTGGGGAGACGCCCAGGTCACCCTGCTCCATGAGGTCGCCAGCAGCCGGAGTGGTCACATCGTGGTCACGCGGCCGTCGGGGGACCAGCGCGGCGGCCCGCTCCGCGGCCTCCCGGCCCGCGCCTTCGAGCAGGTGCCCGTACACGTCCGACGTGATCGGGATGGACGAGTGCCCGAGTCGCTTCGACACCAGCGCGATGGGCACCCCGGCTTGGATCATCAGGGAGGCCGCGGCGTGGCGGAGGTCGTGCAGTCGCGCCGGCGGCAGGCCGGCCTCTCGGGCGAGCTGGCCGAACCGCCTCGTCACCTGCCCGGGGTCGAGGGGGGACCCGTCCTCCCGGGCGAACACGAGCCCGTGGTCGGCGTACGCCGGCCCCCACGCGGCCTGCTGGGCGTCCTGGGCGAGTCGTACGGCGAGCAGCGTGCCCACGGTGCGGGAGTCCAGGTCGACCGTCCTGGCCTCTCCTGAGGCCGTCTTGGGCGGCCCGAAGCGTGACCGCCCCCCCACCGACACGAGCTGCTGCCGAACCGTGAGCCGAGCCCGGTCAAGGTCTACGTCCTGCCAGCGCAGGCCCAGCACCTCACCGCGGCGCATCCCCGTTGCGGCGAGCACCTCGAAGACGGGGCCGAGGGGGTCGGCGGCGACTTGATCGAGGAAGTGGCCGAGCTGCGCCGGCTGCCAGGGCTGCACCTTGTCCCGGCTCGCCCGGGGTAGCTCCAGGTCGGCCGCAGCGTTGTAGCTCACCAGGCGCTGACGCTTCGCGGAGGCGAGCGCGCTGGACAGGGTGGCGACGACGCGTCGCATCGAGGTCGGCCCGATCGGTCGCGCCCGCGTCGCGTTGCCCGCGGCGATCTCGCGGAGCATGCGTCGACGTGCTCGCCGTGCAGGTCGCGTAGCAGCAGGTGCCCCAGGTGCGGACGCAAGAAGCGCTCGACGTGACCGCGGTAGGACAGCATGGTCGTCGGCCGGGTGCCGGCCGCCTCCTTCGCCGCGAGCCACTTGTCCAGGTAGTCGCCGACCGTGACGCGACCGGATGCTGTGACAGCGCCCCGCGCGGCGTCCGTGACCAGCTCCGCAAGGGCGGCCTGCGCCGCGGCCTGCGTGGGGAAGCCGCCCTTGCGGACCTGACGGCGCTTCCCACCCGGCCCGGCGGGCAGGTCGGCGACGTACTCCCATGCGCCGTGCCGCTTCGGGCAGGTGATGCGCTTGCCCGCGGCGTTGTAGGCGGGCGGGCAGCCGCACCGCTTCCTGACTGTGCCCTTCATCGCTGCTCCCCCTCGTTCTTGATCTCGCCCAGCCGCTCGGCAACGGCGCGCAACTCCTCGATGCGCGCTGCGATCTCGTCCGCGACATCGCGGGCCACCTCCCGTGCGTCCACGATCTCCGCGTCACGGCCCAGTAGCGCGGCCCGGCCGAGGTCGCGCAGCCGCCGCACGTACTCCGGGCCCGGCTCGCGGGAGCCGAGCACCGCGTCGGCCAGGCCCGAGCGGGTCAGACCGGCGCGCCTCGTCACCTCCGGGTCGGTGGATGCGTGGACCTCACCCTCAAACCCCTCGGGTGGCAGCAGGAAGTAGGTAACCGGTAGGTCGAGCGCCAGGGCGAAGGCCAGCAGGTCGTCGGCGTCGAACTCGCGCGTGCGGGTCGTCTCCGCGGAACGCTCGGCGGCGGAGACGGTGGCCCGGCTCCACTCCTTCCCCGTGCGCTTGGTCAGCTCCTTGCCGAGCTTCGCCTGCGTCATGTTGCGCAGCAGGCGACCGGCGCGGAGGTTGAGCGCCACGACGGCGTTGTTTGTGAGGGAGTGCCGCAGTAAGCCCTCCCCGCCCTCCTCGGCAGTGACCAGCGTGTGACCGCTAGCCCTTTGACCTGCGCTTTCGCTGGTCGGATCGGAGTCCGGATCCGATGCTCGGCGTCGTCCTGTCCCCTTCGGCATGGCCCCACCGTATCCGATTCTGCAATTTCTAGCAGGATAAGGTCTGCACACGTGTTGCAGAGGCGCTATGCTGCTCCCGTGACGACAAGAGCAATGTCGAGGCAGACAAAGCGGCCGGACTTCCGCGCCGTTCGGGAGGCGCAGGGGCGCACGCTGAACGAGACGGCCCGGCGTGCGCGGCTCAGCCCGTCGCAGCTCTCGCGGTTCGAGCGAGGCGAGGCGGGACTGTCAGTGGCGTCCCTGGCGCGACTGGCCGCCGTCCTCAACCTGACCGACCTGGCCCGCGCCCTGCGGCCGTTCGCTGAGGACAAGTCATGAGCGCCGCCCTGGCCCGCACATGGACGGCCGAGGAGATCCGCGCGCTCGGCGTGCGTACCGACCTTCCGACCGCTGGCGCGGTGCTCGCAATGGGACGCACCAAGGCGTTCGAGCTGGCCCGGCAGGGGCGCTTCCCCGTACCCGTGCTCAAGATCGGAACCCGGTACGTCGTGCCCGTCGCCGGCCTGCTCGACCTGCTCGGGCTCGACCGGGACCCCCACTAGCCCCCCCGCCCGCTGCCAGGGGTGCAGCGAGCGAGAGGTGACCGAGAAGAGAACCGGGGCGGCCCCCCGACCGGGACCGCCCCGCCGACCAGCACCACGAGGGAGCGTGATGTCCAGTGCCAGTAAGGCGATCGCCCAGCTCCGCCGCCGACGCGAGGCGGCCCTGCGTCTGCCACCGCACAACAAGTGTCGGCACTCCGATCCGCTCGACTGCTTGCACGCTGAGGTCAGGCCGTCCAGCTACGGCCTGAGCCCGGCTGACCTGCTGGCCGAGGGCCGCCGGCTCCGCGCTCAGGGCTGGGCCAGCTGGGAGATCAGCGCCCGCCTCGCTCGGCCCGAGCTTGTGGGGGCCGCGTCGTGACCAAGGCTCCTCGGCGGTCCCCGAAGGTGCCCCGCATCGACCCCCGCGCCTACCACGGCCCCCTCGGCGAGATCGTGCGCCAGCTCGCACCGACCACTGAGGCCGACCCGGTGGGCGTCCTCGCCTCACTGCTGGCCTACGTGGGGACGATGATCGGCGACGGCCCGCACGTCCGCGTCGGCAACCGCCCCCAGCCCGCCCGGATCTGGCCCCTGCTGCTCGGAGCCACCGGGTCCGGCCGGAAGGGCACCGCGACGGCCGACGCCGAATCGGTCGTAACCGCGTTTGATTCGTACTTCCTACAGGAGTGCCAGGTGTCCGGGCTCTCGACCGGCGAGGGCTTGATCCACCGGCTGCGGGATCGGGACGGGGACGACGCCGGGGCGACGGACAAGCGGCTCCTCGTCATCGAGTCCGAGTTCGCCCGAGTGCTCGGCATCACTCGCCGGGAGGGCAACACCCTGTCCGAAGTCCTGCGCGGCATGTGGGAGTCGGGCGCAGCCGCGGTCCTGACCCGGGGGCAGCCGCTCGCCTGCACCGGGGCGCACGTCTCGATCATCGGTCACGTCACGCAGCGGGAGCTACGCATCAAGCTCGCCGAGCGTGACGTGGCCGGGGGCCTGGTCAACCGCTTCCTGCCCCTCGTCGTGGACCGCTCGCAGCTCCTGCCCTACGAGGTGGACTCACCCGACCTCCGGGCGGTCACGGGTCAGGTGCAGCGCCGGATCGCCGCGGCGCGGAAGGTGGGCCGGGTGCGGCGCACGCCGGCCGCGGAGGACTTGTGGGGCGACGCCTACCTCGCGCTGAACGACGACCGTCACGACGGGCCGCTCGGGGAGGTCATCGCCCGCGGCGCCCTACACGCTGCGTATCGCGCTGCTGTACGCGCTCCTCGACGGCCGCCAGGAGATCGACACCGACCACCTCCTCGCCGCGCTCGCCCTCTGGCAGTACGCGGTCGCCTCGGCCCGGCAGACGTTCGGGGACTTCACCGGGCGCACCGACCTGGACCGGCTCCGCGATTTCCTGGCATCCGCCTCCGGTGGCCGTACTCGCATGGAGGTCGCCGACCTGTTCGGTCGCAACAAGGACGCCAGGGAGATCGACGCGCTCATCGCTGAGTTCGAGGCCAGGGGCGACGTGACGACGGAGACGGAACGCACCGGCAGGCCCGGCCGGCCCACCATCCGGCACCACAGGACCGGCGCGCCGGTCGACGCCCTCACCGAGCTACTTGAGCAGCACGAAAAAACGCGACAACGAGCCATCCCAGGGAGTCCGCATGACCACGACCACCCGTGACCAGCGTGTGACCAGCAGGCCCCTGGCCAGCGGGAACACCGCCCGATCGGACACCGTCATGCCGCTGGTGCCATCGCCCAGGCCAGGTCCCGGTCGCCCCCGACGTGGTCCTCTGCCAGCAGTGCGCGAGCGACCTTGCCGCCGAGGCGACCCCGTGAC
>JALYMT010000247.1 GCA_030773555.1 Actinomycetota bacterium
CCCGTCGACCGGACCGCCACCTCCCCCGAGGACGTGAATGCACTGCTCAGCACCCCGCCGAGCACGACTCCCGCGGCGGCCGCAGTCGCGGTGACGACCCCGCGTCGCTCACGGCGTGCCGCCAGACCGTAGGCGGCCAGGGCGAGAGCGAACATCACCGGCCCGAACGAGTGACCGCGGCCCAGATAGGTCCCGGCCGCCACCGCCTCCACTGCCAGCAGGAGCGCCGGCGCGCGCCGGCGCAGAACGAAGGCGGCACCAGCGACCGCCAGCAGCGCATACGCGAAGCCGTCCAACGGCCGCGCCCACGCCTGCTCGGCCACCGCCTCCCTCGACCCGCGCCAGAGCACCAACGAGGCCGCGGCAGCGAGCAGCACGTCGGCCGCCATGCCTCGTCCCGGTGCCTCCAGCCGCCCCACGCTCACGGAGCGACGGTAGCCACGCCGTCGCCAGCCGTCGTCCGCTCCCTGACGTATCTCGAGGAAGCGGCTGGGCACGCGACGCTTCGGCTCACGAGGCGTCGGCGACGCTCTCCGCTCCGTCCAGGAAAGCCGCGATCAGTTCCCCGGACGGGGGGAGCACCTGGGTCAGCAGTACCGCTGCGGTGCCCTGCTGAGGCCAGGAGTGCCAGAGCGTGCCCAGTCCGCCACCCCAGCCGTAGCGCGGCAGGCGTACCGACGCGTCGTGCTCCGGGGTGATCACCTGCACGCCGTACCCCCAGCCGGAGCCGCCGAGGAACGTCTGGGCGGACGGCCCGCGGCGCTGCTCCGAGGTGAGCTGGTCGGTCGTCATGGCTGCTACTGCATCCGCGGTCAGGACGCCGCCGCCGTCGAGCAGCGCCCCGGCGAAGCGCAGCAGGTCGCCCGCGGTGGACACCAGTCCGCCGCGGGCGTCGGGGAAGGACGGTTCCGTCGACCAGCGGCTGTCGGCAGCTCCGTCGAATTCCACCAGCCCTCCGTCGCCGACCGCGTAGCAGGGCGGCAGCCGGCCGGGTGGGGCGACGAAGGCCGTGTCGGTCATGCCCAGCGGGTCGAGCAGCCGCGTACGCAGCAGTGCGTCGAGGGGCAGTCCGCCGGCCCGGGCCAGCACGACACCCAGCACGGCGTACGCCAGGTCGTAGCGCCACACCGTCCCCGGCTGCTCCAGCAACGGGAGCCCGGCGAGCCGCGCGATCCACTCGTCCGGAGGAAGCGGGACGGAGGGATCCGGCGGACCGATGCCCAGCCCGGCCGCCGCGGCCGCGCCCAGCGCCGGGCAGTCGGCCTCGAACACGAAGCCGAAGCCCAGACGCATGGTCAGCAGGTCCTCGACGGTGACCGGGCGCTCGGCGGGCACGGTGTCCTCGAGAGGGCTGTCGAGCCGGCGCAGCACGCGGCGACCGGCGAGCTCGGGCACGAACCGATCGACCGGGTCGTGGAGGGCCAGCGCTCCCTCCTCGGCAAGGGCGAGCGCCAGGGCGGCCGCCATCGGCTTCGTGTTCGAGCTGATCCGCACCGGGGTGTCGACCGTCATCGCCTCGCCGCCGCCCGGCGTCGTGGTGCCCGCCGCAGCCAGCGACATCGTCCCGTCGCGCAGGACGCCGACGACGGCACCCGGCACCTCGCCGCCGTCCACGTACGGGCGGATCGCGTCCATCAGCAGCTCAGCCACCACCCGCCCATCCTGGCAGGCCGCCCGGCCCGGGACCGGGGGAGCAACCAGCCGCCGCGATCGGTCGCGCCGCTATGTGTCCACCTTCAGGCCGTACGGACCCGCTCATAGTGCTCGACCGTGGGGAAGGGGTCGTAGAAATGGTGCAGCAACCGGCTCCATTGCTGGTAGTCCGGTGAGCCGCGGAACCCTTCGGTGTGGTCCTCCAGCCGGTGCCACTGCACCAGCAGCAGATAGGTGCTCGGTGCTCCAGGCACCGCGACAGGGTCAGTCCCTCGAAGCCCTGCATGCCGGTGATGATCGGCTCGGCCGTGGCGAAGGCGACTCCGAAGTCGGACTCCTGGCCGGGCTTGACGGACAGCAGAGCATGCTCGAGAACCACGCCGCCACGATCGCAGACGTCCCGCTGGCCCGACACGAAGCGAACGGCGCCCGTGCGTCCCGCCAGGTGACAGTGGGCAGAACCGGCTCGTGACCGGCAGTGCCACGCCTAGTCGAGACAGCTCGGTGCGACGCGCCGACGCCAGCGACGCTCCCGCGCTCGTTGCCTGGTTCACCCACCACACCCCGGCCGAGGCCCTCGAGCTCAGCGCGACTGCCGACGGCATCGGGCTCTTCGCGTCGCTCGGCTTCCGCGAGCGGACCCATCCCACTCTGCGCCTGGGCCTCAGCGCCCCGACGGACACGTTCCGCTGACGCGCGTGCCCGACGCCATCTTCGAGCATCCCCGGCTGGTGGCGATCTACGACGCCCTGGACGCCGACCGCAGCGACCTCGAGGTCTACGCCGCGATCGCCGAGGAGCTCGGCGCGCGCCGGGTGCTGGACGTGGGCTGCGGGACGGGCACGTTCGCGCTGCTGCTCGCCGAGCGCGGCCTGGCAGTGACCGGCGTCGACCCGGCCGCCGGCTCGCTCGACGTCGCGCGGGCCAAGCCCGGCGCCGAGCGGGTGCGCTGGATCCACGGCGACGCGACCGCGTTGCCCCCGATGCGAGTCGACCTGGCGACGATGACCGGGAACGTCGCCCAGTCGATCGTCGACCTGCCCGCGTGGGAGGGCACGCTGCGGGGCGTGCACGAAGCGTTGCGTCCCGGCGGGCACCTCGTCCTCGAGACCCGCGACCCGGCCTACCGCGGCTGGCAGGAGTGGAACCGCGCGGCGTCGTACCGGGTCACCGAGATCCCCGGCGTCGGCGCGGTCGAGAGCTGGGTGGAGCTTACCCATGTTAGCGGGCCGCTGGTGAGCTTCCGCTCGACGTGGGTGTTCGAGTCCGACGGGCAGGTGCTGACGTCGGACTCGACGCTGCGCTTCCGCGACCGCGCCGAGGTCGAGGCCGCCCTGCTCGCGCACGGGTACGCCGTGGACGAGGTCCGGGACGCGCCCGACCGGCCGGGACGCGAGTTCGTGTTCCTCGCGCGGCGTCCGGCGACGGCACGTCGGCCGCTACTGTCGCCGGCGTGAAGGGGTCCGGGTGAAGGTGCTGGTCGTCGGGTCGGGCGCGCGCGAGCACGCTCTGGTCCGTGCCCTGGCCGCCGATCCGGCGGTACAAACGATCGTGGCGGCGCCGGGAAACGCGGGCATTGCGGCGGAGGTCCCGGTGCGCCCCCTCGACGCCGCCGATCCCGCCGCCGTCGCCGGGCTGGCGGTCGAGGAGGGCGCCGACCTCGTGGTGATCGGGCCGGAGGTGCCGCTGGTGGCCGGGGCCGCCGACGCCGTCCGCGCCAAGGGCGTCGCCTGCTTCGGCCCGTCGGCGGCCGCCGCGCGCCTGGAGGGGTCGAAGGCGTTCGCGAAGGGCGTGATGAGTGCTGCGGGGGTGCCCACCGCCCGGGCATTCGTGTGCACGACGGCCGACGAGGTCGCGACCGCACTCGACGAGCTCGGCCCCCCGTACGTGGTGAAGGACGACGGCCTGGCCGCGGGCAAGGGCGTCGTGGTCACCACTGATCGCGGCGAAGCCTTAGCCCACGCGGGCCGGTGCGCGCGGGTCGTGGTGGAGGAGTACCTCGACGGACCCGAGGTCTCGCTGTTCAGCCTCAGCGACGGCACCTCCGTCGTGCCGCTGCAGCCCGCGCAGGACTTCAAGCGGGTCGGTGACGGCGACACCGGACCGAACACCGGCGGCATGGGCGCCTACTCCCCGCTGCCCTGGGCGCCCCGCCTGGTCGACGACGTGCGGGTGCAGGTGCTGCAGCCCACCGTCGACGAGCTGCGCCGGCGGGGCACGCCGTTCGCCGGGCTGCTGTACGCCGGGCTGGCGCTGACCTCACACGGCGTGCGGGTGATCGAGTTCAACGCCCGCTTCGGCGACCCCGAGACCCAGGTCGTGCTCGCCCGGCTGCGCACCCCGCTCGGCGGCCTGCTGCACGCCACCGCCACCGGCCGCCTCGCCGAGACGCCACCCCTCGACTGGGACTCCGGCGCCGCGGTCACGGTCGTGCTCGCCGCCGGCGGCTACCCCGGCACCCCTCGTGTGGGGGACGTCGTCCACGGCCTCGACCAGGTGACGCCGCCGGCGTACGTGCTGCACGCCGGCACCAGCCGGGACGACGCCGGCCGGGTGGTCACCGCGGGGGGGCGGGTGCTCTCCGTGGTCGGTACGGGCCACGACGTGGCCGCGGCCCGGGCGGCGGCCTACGAGGCGGTGGAACGCGTCGGCTTCGAGGGCATGCACTACCGCCGCGACATCGCCGCCGCCGGCGGCCTCTAGGCTGACGCGGTGATCGAGCGCTACACGCTGCCGGAGATGGGCCGGGTGTGGAGCGAGGCGCACAAGTACGCCCTGTGGTGCCGGGTCGAGACCCTCGTGCTCGAGGCGCACGCCGCCGCCGGGGTCGTGCCCGCCGACGCGGTCGAGTCGGTGCGGGCCGCACCGCCCCCCACCCCCGAGCGGGTGGCCGAGATCGAAGCCGTCACCCAGCACGACGTCATCGCCTTCCTCACCGCCTGGGCCGACAACACCAGCCCGCGCGAGGCGGCGGCGTACGTGCACTTCGGCATGACCAGCTCCGACCTGCTCGACACCGCGCTGGCCCTGCAGCTCACCGAGGCCAGCGACGTGCTGCTCGCCAAGGCCGACCGGCTCGTCGTCGCCCTGCGCGACTCCGCGCTGGCGCACCGGTCGACGCTGCGGGTGGGGCGCACGCACGGCGTGCACGCCGAGCCTGACGTGTGGGGGTACCGGGTCGCCGACTTCGCCTTCGGCCTGGCCCGCTCCCGTGACCGGCTGCGCCGGGCCCGCGAGGCCGTCGGGGTGATGAAGCTCTCGGGTGCCGTCGGCACGTACTCCAACATCGACCCCTCGGTGGAGCGCTACGCCGCCGAGCGCCTCGACCTTCGCCCCGCTGACGTCGCCACCCAGGTCGTGCTGCGCGACGGCATCAGCGAGTGGGTCTCGGCGCTGGCGATCGTCGCGACCGTCTGCGAGGCGATCGCCCTGGAGGTGCGCCACGGGCAGCGCACCGAGGTACGTGAGCTCTCTGAGCCCTTCGGCTCGGGCCAGAAGGGCTCGAGTGCGATGCCGCACAAGAAGAACCCGATCCTCTCCGAGCGCATCTGCGGGCTCGCCCGGGTCGTGCGGGCCCAGGTCGTGCCGGTGATGGAGGGCATCCCGCTGTGGCACGAGCGGGACATCTCGCACTCCTCCGTCGAGCGGATCGCCCTGCCCGACGCCGCCGCGGGCACCGACTACCTGCTGCACCTGACGACCCGGCTCGTCGAGGGCCTCGTCGTCGACGTCGACCGGATGCGGGCCAACCTCGACCTCACCGGCGGCCTCGTCTACACCAGTGCCGTGCTCCTCGAGCTGGTCGAGGGCGGCCTGTCCCGCGAGAACGCGTACGCCCTCGTGCAGGGCGCGGCGATGCAGACGTGGCAGTCGGGCCGGCCGTTCCGCGAGACGCTGCGCGAGCACGCCGCTGCGGACGGGCGTGTGCTCGACGAGGCGCGGCTGGACGAGGTCTGCCGGCCCGAGCGCTACGTCGAGCGGCTCGGCGCGGTGTTCGAGCGGCTCGAGAAGCTGACCTGACCGCAGGCTCGCCGCCCACCCGGTGCCGTCGTCGCGTGCTCGAGCGCTGGCGACACGTACGGCGGCCGGGGAGAACACGCCCGCGATCACGGCGCCAGGTCGCGGATCTCCTCGTCGGCGTGGGCGATGTGCCCGAGCTCGCGCCAGATCAGCGCCAGGAGGACCGCGGAGCCGGCGAAGGCGAACCAGAAGGGACCCGTTACACCCCAGCTGCGAGCGATGACGCCGCCCAGGCCCTGGCCGACCACGATGCCGCCGTAGACCCCGATCAGGTAGAGGCTGCCGACCCTGCCCTGCAGCTCACTGGGCACCGCCCGCATGCGCACCGTGCGCGAGGTCGTCCCCCAGATGAACGCGTGCATGCCGAAGACGAACAGAATGACCATCGCCACCCAGCCGACGGTCGTCAGGGCGAGCCCGAGGTGGGTGAAGGTCTCGATGAGCAGCCCGACGCGCATGATGGCGGCCAGGCTCGCGTGCCGCTCGAGCCAGTCGTACACCGCCGTGCCGGCGATGCCGCCCGCGGCGCCGACCGTCGTGAGCAGACCGAAGCCGACCGCGCCGAGGCCGAGCCGCTGCGTCGCGTAGAGCACCAGCACCGACCAGGCCGCGCCGTAGGTGACGTTGAAGGTGACGATGGTGAGGGTGAGCGTGCGGACGGGCGCGTTGCCCCAGGTCCAGCTGAAGCCCTGCACGAGATCGCGCCGCAGGTGGGAGCGCCCAGCGGACCGGGAAACGGCGGGCAGCTGCATCCGGGAGACGAGGACCGCGCCCAGGGCGACGCACAGCGCCTGGGTGAGGAACGGCCACGCCATGCCCGCCGCGAACAGCGCGGCGCCGACAGCCGGGCCCACCAGCTGGTTGGTGGTGATGAACCCGGTCATGAGCCGGGCGTTGCCGACGCCGAGGTCGGCCCGGGGCACCACCATGGGCAGCAGCGTGCTGGTCGTCGTGTCGGCGAAGACCTCCGCGGTGCCCAGCAGCAGCATCGCGACCAGGACGACGACGATGGTCACCTGCCCGGTGAGCAGGGCCACGGTCAGCACGGCGAGCACCGCGGCGCGCACCAGGTTCACCGCGATGACGAGCACCCGACGATCTACCCGGTCGGCGAGCACGCCGGCGTACAGGCCGAACAGCAGCCAGGGCAGGTGCTGCAGCAGGGCACCCAGAGCCACCAGGAACGGGTCCTGAGTCTGGGAGGCGACCAGCAGCGGCCCGGCCGCGAGCCCGATGCCGTCGCCCAGGTTGCTGGTCCAGGACGAGCCGACCAGCCAGCGGAACGGCGTCCCCAGCCGCGCCGGCAGCACGGCCTCGAGGATGCGACCCACGGGCACGGGAGTCTAGGAAGCGGCGATCCCGCCGCTGGGAGCCGTAGCGCATCGACCGACCGCTGCGAGCCGCCGTTCGTGTCACCAGCTCTCGAGGCGCCCGCATCGACCCCGGCTCCCGCCCTCGTCCGGCCGACGCCGCCAGCGGGGGTGCCGTGGCAGGATGCGCGGCGTGACGGCCGAGCTGACCGCACCCGGGCTGCGGCACGTGCACCGGGGCAAGGTGCGCGACCTGTACGCGCTGCCCGACGACGCTGGCCTGCTGCTCGTCGTCGCCAGCGACCGCATCTCCGCGTACGACGCCGTGCTGCCCACGCCGATCCCCGACAAGGGCCGGGTGCTGACCGCCCTGTCGCTGTGGTGGTTCGAGCGCCTCGCCGACCTGGTGCCCCACCACGTGGTCTCGGCCGACGACCCGCGCATCCCGCCGGAGGTTCGGGGCCGGTCGATGCTGGTCCGGCGGCTCGCGATGTATCCGGTCGAGTGCGTCGCCCGCGGCTACCTCACCGGCTCCGGCCTGATCGAGTACGCGACCCACGGGCGGGTGTGCGGCGTGGCCCTGCCGGCCGGCCTGGTCGACGGCTCGAAGCTCCCTGAGCCGATCTTCACCCCGGCGACCAAGGCGGCCGTGGGAGAGCACGACGAGAACATCCCGTACGAGCAGATGGCCCAGCGGATCGGGGCGGACGCGGCCGCCGAGGTGCGCCGGCTCACCCTCGCCGTGTACGAGCGGGCCGCAGCCCTGGCCGCCGAGCGTGGCGTGCTCGTCGCGGACACCAAGCTGGAGTTCGGCCGCGACCCGGGCGGCACGGTCGTGCTCGGCGACGAGGTGCTGACCCCCGACTCCTCCCGTTTCTGGCCCGCGGACCGCTGGCGTCCGGGTGGCCCGCAGCCGTCGTACGACAAGCAGTTCGTCCGCGACTGGCTCACCTCGCCCGCCTCCGGCTGGGACCGCGGCGCCGGTGTCCCGCCGCCGCCGCTGCCCGACGACGTCGTCGAGCGGACGCGCGCGCGCTACCTGGAGGCCTACGAGCGGGTCACCGGCCGCCGCTTCCCCTAGCGTGTACCCATGACCTGGTTGCTGACCGGCGGTGCCGGCTACATCGGCGGGCACATCGCGCACGCCCTCAAGGACGCGGGGCTGGGGGTCGTCGTCCTCGACGACCTGTCCAGCGGGCTGCCATCCCGGGTGCCCGAGGGGGTGCCGCTCGTGTCGACCTCCGTACTCGACGCCGACCGGGTGAGTGCGGCCCTGCGAGAGCACCGGGTGACGGGCGTCGTGCACCTCGCGGCGAAGAAGGCGGCCGGGGAGTCGGTGGAGCAGCCGCTGCGCTACTACCGGGAGAACGTCACCGGCTTCGAGCGGCTGCTGACTGCGATGGGCCAGGCCGGGGTGGGCCGCATCGTGTTCTCGTCCAGCGCCGCGGTCTACGGCAGCCCGGACACCGAGCTGGTCACCGAGGAGTCGCCCACCGTGCCGGTGAGCCCGTACGGCGAGAGCAAGCTCATCGGCGAGTGGCTGCTGCGCGACCTCGCCCGGGCCGCCGGGTTGAGCTGGGTGAGTCTGCGCTACTTCAACGTCGCCGGCGCCGGTGCCCCGCACCTCGGTGACACCGGCGTCTTCAACCTGATCCCGATGGTCTTCCAGGCCCTCGCGCGCGGCGAGCGGCCCAAGGTCTTCGGCGACGACTACTCGACGCCCGACGGGTCCTGCGTGCGCGACTACATCGACGTTGTCGACCTGGCCGACGCCCACCTCGCGGCCGCGCGGCGGCTCGAGGGCGCCGGCCCGGTTGGCGAGGTCTACAACGTGGGCCGGGGCGAGGGGGTGAGCGTCAAGGAGGTGCTCGAGGTGGTCCGCCGGGTGACGGGCAACCCGTTCCCCCACGACGTGGTGGCGCGCCGCCCCGGCGACCCGGCCCGCATCGTGGCCAGCGCGGAGAAGATCGGGCGCGACCTCGGCTGGCATGCCCGGCGGGACCTCGAGGAGATGGTCGCCTCGGCCTGGCAGGCCTGGCAGGCCCGCCAGTCGGAGCAGCAGCAGAAGCCGCAGGGGGTCAGCGTCCCTGCGGGGTGACGTCGACCCCGGCGACGGTGCCTTGGACGTAGGCCGACAGCCACACCCGCGGGCCGGCCAGCACGACCTCGCCCGCGGTCGCCCCGCGGTCGCGCCGCGGCCCCAGCGAACCGACCGGCCACCGGCTGCGGATCGTGTCGTCGCGCGGGTCGAGCAGGGCCAGCGCGGGCCCGTCGCGCAGCGAGACCCACAGGCTGCCGTCGGTCGCGGGCGCCAGCGACTCGGGGATCCCGTCCACCGCGACGGTCCGGACCGGGGCGTTGTGCCGCTCGACCGACCCGGCCCGCTCGTCGAGGGCGACGACCTCACCGGAGCCGGTGCAGGCCACCCACAGCAGCCCGTCGCGGGCGAGCATGCCCTGCGGCTGCAGGCACACCCGGATGGGATCGCTCATCAGCCCCGTGGCCGGCTCCACCCGCACGACCGTCCCGGAGGTGTAGTCGCTGACCCACAACGCGGCCCCCCCGGCCGTCACCCTGTGGGAGCCGCGGCCGACGTCGAGGACCTCCCGTACGAGGGGAAGTGCCGGGTCGGGGTCGACGCGCACGAGCAGGCCCTCGGCGGGCAGGACGGCCCACAGCGACCCGAACGCCGCCACGATCCCGTCGGGAGCCCCGCCCACCGGCACGCGGTCGGTGACCGCGCCCGTGCGGCCGTCGACGCGGACCAGCGCCTTGTCGCCGGCGACGGTGACCCACAGCCCGCCCGCCCACCACGCCGCCCGCAGCGGGCGCTCGCCCACCCGGACCCGCAGGGCGACCTCCTCGCTGGCGGGATCGACCCGGGCGACCGTCCCGTCGCCGGAGGCCACCGACCACAGCCGGCCCCGGTCGTCGAGCGCGAGGCCGACCGGACCCTCGCCGACCGGCACCGCCGCGACCTCCCGGGTCACCGTCGACGGCGTCGGCGAGGGCGTCGGCTGCTGCGTCTGGCCGCCCGCCGGGACGCAGGCGGTCACCCCGAGGAGCAGGACGGTTACGGCGGCCGCAGCCGGGAGGCCCCTCGTCTGCTCGCCCATGTCGCTGGGAACGGTAACCCCCCGGACATTAGGCTCGCGCTATGACTCGGGTCGTCGTCGACGTGATGCCCAAGCCGGAGATCCTCGATCCGCAGGGCCAGGCCGTGGCCGGCGCCCTGCCCCGGCTGGGCTTCACCGGGGTGACCTCGGTGCGCCAGGGGAAGCGCTTCGAGCTCGAGCTCGAGGGCGAGCTCACCGCCGAGCGCCTGCAGGAGGTCTCCCGCGCGGCCGCCACCCTGCTGTCGAACCCCGTGATCGAGGACTTCGCCGTCCGGGTCGAGGAGGCAGGAGCATGACCGCCCGTGTCGGCGTCGTGACGTTTCCCGGTTCCCTCGACGACGGCGACGCCCGGCGCGCCCTGGCCCTGGCCGGCGCCGAGCCCGTCGCCCTCTGGCATGCCGACTCCTCCCTGCACGGGGTCGACGCGGTCGTGCTGCCCGGCGGGTTCTCCTACGGCGACTACCTCCGGGCGGGTGCCATCGCCCGCTTCGCCCCCGTCATGGGCCCGCTCGTCGACGCCGCCCGCGACGGCTTGCCGGTGCTCGGCATCTGCAACGGTTTCCAGGTGCTCTGCGAGGCGCACCTGCTGCCCGGCGCGCTCGTCCGCAACGACTCCCGGCGCTTCGTCTGCCGCGACCAGGGCCTGCGCGTCGAGGACGTCCGCACGCCGTGGACATCGGCGTACGAGTCCGGCCAGCGTCTCGTCGTGCCGCTGAAGAACGGCGAGGGTGGCTACGTCGCCGACGAGCGCGCCCTCGACGAGCTCGAGGCCGAGGGCCGGGTGGTGGTGCGCTACACCGGCGGCAATCCCAACGGCAGCTACCGCGACATCGCCGGCGTCCGCAACGCGGCCGGCAACGTGGTCGGGCTGATGCCGCATCCCGAGCACGCCGTCGACTCGCTCACCGGTCCCTCCGCCGACGGCCTGGGCTTCTTCACCTCGGCCCTCGATGCGCTGGTGGGCCGATGACCCGACTGCTGGCGGTCGACACCGTCGACGTCGCCGCGAAGACCCCCGAGGTCGCGCAGCCCTACCGCGAGCTCGGGCTGCGTGACGAGGAGTACGACCGCATCCGCGAGATCCTCGGCCGGCGGCCCAGCTCGGCGGAGCTGGCGATGTACGCGGTCATGTGGAGCGAGCACTGCTCGTACAAGTCGAGCAAGGTGCACCTGCGGCAGTTCGCCGACAAGGCCCCCCGCAGCGACGCCCTCCTGGTCGGCATGGGCGAGAACGCCGGCGTCGTCGACGTCGGGCAGGGCCTCGCCGTCACGTTCAAGGTGGAGTCGCACAACCACCCCTCCTACGTGGAGCCCTACCAGGGCGCGGCCACCGGGGTCGGCGGCATCGTGCGCGACATCCTGTCGATGGGCGCGCGGCCGGTGGCGGTGATGGACTCCCTGCGCTTCGGCCCGGCCGACGCACCCGACAGCCGCCGCGTCGTGCCCGGCGTGGTCGCCGGCGTCGGCGGCTACGGCAACTGCCTGGGGCTGCCCAACATCGGCGGCGAGGTCGTCTTCGATGCCTCGTACGTCGGCAACCCGCTGGTCAACGCGCTGTGCGTCGGCGTGCTGCGCCGCGAGGACCTCAAGCTGGCGCGCGCCCCCGGGCCCGGCAACCGGGTCGTGCTCTTCGGCGCCCGCACCGGCCGCGACGGCATCGGCGGGGTGTCGGTGCTCGCGTCGGCGACCTTCGGCGACGACGACGCACCCGTGCGCCGCCCCAGCGTGCAGGTGGGGGACCCGTTCGTCGAGAAGGTTCTCATCGAGTGCTGCCTGGAGATCTATGCCCGCGACCTGGTCGTCGGCATCCAGGACCTGGGTGGCGCCGGCCTGGCCTGCGCGACCAGCGAGCTGGCCAGCGCCGGCACCGGCGGCATGCGCATCGACCTCGACCGGGTGCCGCTGCGTGACGCCACGCTCGCTCCCGAGGAGGTGCTGACCAGCGAGTCGCAGGAGCGCATGTGCGCGATCGTCGCGCCCGAGAAGGTCGACGACTTCCTCGCCGTCTGCGCCAGGTGGGACGTCAGCGCCACCGTCCTCGGCGAGGTCACCGACGGCGGCCGGCTGGAGATCTCCTGGCACGGCGAGCGGATCGTCGACGTGCCGCCCCGCACCGTCGCCCACGAGGGCCCGGTGTACGCGCGGCCCTACGCCCGCCCGGCCACCCAGGACGCCCTGCTGGCCGACGCCCCCACCCCGGCGCGGCTGGCCCGCCCGTCGACCGTCGACGAACTCCGCGCGACCGTGCTGCGCCTCGCGGGCAGCGACAACCTCGCCTCCCGCGCCTGGGTGACCGACCAGTACGACCGCTACGTGCTCGGCAACACCGTGCTCGCCCAGCCCGAGGACGCCGGCGTGCTGCGCATCGACGAGGGCAGCGGCCTGGGGGTGGCGCTCGCCCTCGACGGCAACGGCCGCTACACCCGCCTCGACCCCTATGCCGGCGCGCAGCTGGCCCTCGCCGAGGCCTACCGCAACGTGGCCACCACCGGCGCGCGCCCGCTCGCGGTCACCAACTGCCTCAACTTCGGCTCCCCGGAGGACCCCGCCGTCATGTGGCAGTTCGCCGAGGCGGTGCGCGGCCTGGCCGACGGCTGCGCCGAGCTCGGGGTGCCGGTGACCGGCGGCAACGTCAGCTTCTACAACTCCACCGGCGACACCGCGATCCTGCCCACCCCGGTCGTCGGTGTGCTCGGCGTGATCGACGACGTCGCCCGCCGCACGCCGATGGGCTTCCGCGACGAGGGCGACCATGTATTCCTCGTCGGCGCGACCCGCGACGAGCTCGGCGGCTCCTCCTGGGCGCACGCCGAGCACGGCCACCTCGGGGGCAGCCCGCCGGTCGTCGACCTGGCCGCCGAGCGCACCCTGGCCGACATCCTGGTCAACGCCTCCCGCGACGGACTGCTCGACGCCGCCCACGACCTCTCCGACGGCGGGTTGGCCCAGGCGCTGGTCGAGGCGTGCCTGCGCGGCGGCCTGGGCGCGCGGGTGTGGCTGCCCGACGAGCTCGACCCGTTCGTCGCGCTGTTCAGCGAGTCCGCCGCCCGGGCCGTCGTCGCGGTCCCCCGTACGGAGGAGATCCGCTTCCGCGACATGTGCGTCGCGCGGCGGATGCCAGCCGCCCG
>JALYMT010000248.1 GCA_030773555.1 Actinomycetota bacterium
GCGCAGCACCCGGTGGCCGAGCAGGCGGTCGACCGCCTCCCGGGCGGCGTCGGTGGCTGCCGCGACGTCCGGCAGGGCCGCGGCCGCGGCGAGGGGATCGCTCATGGCGGGCGCCAGGTTACCGAGCGCACCGGGGCGTGGAACTCGGCAGCAGACCCGCGCCGGACCCCAGGGCGTCGTACCGTTCGTCCATGAGCTGGGCGATTCCGGCTTCCGTGGCGGTCCTGCTGGGCCTGGTCGCGGGGAGCTGGCGGCTGCAGCGCGGGCGGCGGGCCCTGGGCACGCCCGCGGAGCGGGCGACCTTCGAGACGCTGCACCAGGCGTCGCTGGCCGCGCCGCCCCTGCGCGCCGGCCTGACGCCCGCGGCGGCGCAGCGCTCGGCGCGCCACCTGCACGCCCTGCTCGGTGCTCCCGCGGTCGCCCTCACCGACGAGGTCGACCTGCTGGTGTGGGAGGGCGTCGGCGCCGACCATCGCGCCGACGGCCCCGACCACGCCCGGGAGACCCTCGCCACCGGGCGCACCCAGGTGCTGGGTCCCGACCGGGTGGCCTGCCCGGAGCCCGACTGCCCGATCCGCTACGCGGTCGTCGCGCCGCTCAGCGTCGACGGGCGCGTCCTCGGCACCCTGACCGCCTACGGCGACCGTCCGTCCGCCGGCCTGGTGCGCGCAGTGAACGAGGTGGCCCGGTGGGTGTCGGCACAGATCGAGCTGGCCGAGCTCGACGCCTCCCGCACCCAGCTGATGGAGGCCGAGGTGCGGGCTCTGCGGGCCCAGATCAGCCCGCACTTCATCTACAACTCCCTGACGGCCATCGCCTCCTTCGTCCGGACCGACCCCGAGCGGGCGCGCGAGCTGCTGCTGGAGTTCGCCGACTTCACCCGCTACTCCTTCCGTCGCCACGGCGACTTCACCACCCTCGCCGAGGAGCTGCGCTCGATCGACCACTACCTGCTGCTGGAGCGGGCCCGCTTCGGCGACCGGCTCCAGGTGACCCTGCAGGTGGCCCCCGAGGTGCTGCCGGTGGCCGTGCCGTTCCTCTGCCTGCAGCCACTGGTCGAGAACGCCGTACGGCACGGCCTCGAAGGCAAGCAGGGGCCGGGCCGGGTGAGCATCGTCGCCGAGGACGCCGGGGCGGAGGCGGCCATCAGCGTCGAGGACGACGGCATCGGCAGCGACCCCGAGCGGGTGCGGCGAACCCTCGCCGGCCAGCCCGACGGTGACAGCGTGGGCCTCGGCAACGTCGACGCCCGGCTCCGGCAGGTCTACGGCGACGAGTACGGCCTGGTGGTGGAAACCGCGCCCGGGGCCGGCACGCGCGTGAGCATGCGCGTCCCGAAGTACCAGGCCGGGGTCCGCGCGTCGTGACTGCCGCGGTGGGCCTGCGGGTGCTGGTCGTGGACGACGAGCCGCCCGCCCTCGAGGAGCTCGCCTACCTGCTGCGCGACGACCCGCGGGTGGCCACGGTGCGGGCGGTGGCCAGCGGGACCGACGCGCTCAAGGCCCTCGACGACGAGTCGATCGACGCCCTGTTCCTCGACATCAAGATGCCTGGTCTGAGCGGCCTCGACCTCGCCCGGGTGCTCGCCCGCTTCACCGCCCCCCCGAAGGTCGTGTTCGTCACGGCGCACGACGACTACGCCGTCGAGGCGTTCGAGCTCAAGGCGCTCGACTACCTGCTGAAGCCGGTACGCCGCGAGCGGCTCGTGGAGGCGGTCCGCCGGGTGTGCGCCGAGCCGGAGGCCGCGTCCGCCCCCGGGACTGCCCCTGGCCAGATGGAGGACGAGACGATCCCCGTCGAGCTCGGCGGGGTCACGCGGTTCGTGTCCCGGTCGGACGTGCGCTTCGTGGAGGCCCACGGCGACTACGCCCGGCTGCACACCGCGGCCGGCAGCCATCTCGTCCGTGTGCCCCTCGCCACCCTCGAGGATCGCTGGGGACCGGCCGGCTTCGTGCGGATCCACCGCCGTCACCTCGTCGCCCTCAGCCACGTCGACGAGGTGCGCGTCGGCGAGGGGCGCTGGACCGTACGGGTCGGCAGCGTCGTGCTGCAGGTCAGCCGACGGCACACCCGCGAGCTGCGCGACCTCCTGGTCCGGCGGGCCACCCGGTGACCGAGCCCAGCCGGCCGCCCACTCGACGCGTCACGGTCACCTCTCCCCGGACCCGCGCGCGCCCCGGGGGCAACCGGGCCCCGGCCCGGCGGGAGATCGACGAGCAGACCCGGGTCGGGCAGGTCTACATGCACACCCTCCTTCGGGCGCAGCTGCGCCTCGCGATGCTGGTGTGCCTGGTCTCCGGCCTGCTCCTGGGCGGGCTGCCGCTGCTCTTCGCGCTCTCGGCCGCCGCCCGCTCGATGCGGGTCCTCGGCCTGCCCCTGCCCTGGCTGCTGCTCGGCGTCCTCGTCTACCCCCTCCTGGTGGCGGGCGCCTGGTTCTACGTCCGCGCCGCGGAGCGCAACGAGCGCGACTTCGCCGAGCTCGTCGAGCGGTCCTGACGGTGCGGGCCCCGTGAGTCCGGCGTACGGCGGCGTCGCGGTCACGCTGGTCATCGTGGCCACGCTGGTGATCGGCGCCTTCGGCCTGCGGCTGTCGCGCACCACCAGTGACTTCTACGTGGCCTCGCGCAGCGTGCCGCCCTGGTGGAACGCCTCGGCCATCGGCGGGGAGTACCTCTCGGCCGCCTCCTTCCTGGGCGTGGCCGGCCTGGTGCTCACCTACGGCGCCGACATGCTCTGGTTCCCGGTCGGCTACACCGGCGGCTACCTGGTGCTGCTCGTGCTCGTCGCCGCGCCGCTGCGCCGTTCGGGGGCGTACACGCTGCCGGACTTCGCCGAGGGGCGGCTGCAGTCCGCGCTGGTACGCCAGGTCGCCTCCCTGCTGGTGGTGCTGATCGGGTGGCTCTACCTGCTGCCGCAGTTCCAGGGCGCCGGACTGACCCTGCGCACCGTGACCGGCGCCCCCGGCTGGCTGGGCGGCCTGATCGTGGCGGCCGTCGTGGTCGCCAACGTCGTCGCGGGGGGCATGCGCAGCATCACCTTCGTCCAGGCCTTCCAGTACTGGCTGAAGCTGACCGCGATCGCCGTGCCCGTCGTCTTTCTGCTGCTCGCCTGGCGGGGCGAGGGCACCCCCGACCCCGGCGCTGACGGCCCGCCACGCTTCCACGAGGCGACGACCGTACGGGTGGAGTCCGACGTCGTCGTGCGGGTCGGGGAACCCGTGGCGGTGACGGCCACCGGCACGGTCGACGGGCAGCGCCACGACGCCGCCGCCCTGCGGCTCGAGGGTGGGGAGCACCGGATCGGCGCCGGTGCCCGGCTGCAGTTCCCCGCAGGTGCCGCCGTGCCCCACGCCGAGCGGATCGCCGCGTCCACCGGCGCCCAGTGGTCCCAGCCGCTGTCGGGCGCGGGCGGGCGGGAGCATCCCCTCTACGCGACCTACTCGCTGGTGCTGGCGCTCTTCTTCGGGACGATGGGTCTGCCCCACGTGCTCGTGCGCTTCTACACCAATCCGGACGGGCGGGCGGCACGGCGGACCACGCTGGTCGTGCTCGGGCTGCTCGGGGTGTTCTACCTCTTCCCCGTCGGATACGGCGCGCTCGGCCGCCTCTACGCCCCCGACCTCCTGGTCACCGGGCGCACCGACGCCGTCGTCCTGCTGCTGCCCGCGCGGATGCTCGGTGGGCTCGGCGGCGACCTGCTCAGCGCCCTGGTCACCGCCGGGGCGTTCGCCGCGTTCCTCTCGACCTCCTCCGGGCTCGCAGTGTCGGTCGCGGGGGTGCTGGCCCAGGGCCTGATCTCCCGCCGCCCGGCGGGGGTGCAGCGCTTTTGGGCGGCCACCCTCGTCGCCGTGGCCGTGCCCTTCGGCCTGGCCATCCTGGCCACCTCCCTCGCGGTCGCGGACGCCGTCGGGCTGGCGTTCGCGGTCGCGGCCTCGTCGTTCTGCCCGCTGCTGGTGCTCGGCATCTGGTGGCGCGGGCTGACCGACGTCGGTGCCGTGGCCGGCCTGGTCACCGGAGGTGGTCTGGCCGCCACCGCCGTGTTCCTGACCGTCCTCACCGGTGGCGGGAAGGGCTGGCCCGGCGCCCTGCTCGCGACGCCCGCCGCCTGGTCGGTGCCGGTCGCCTTCGCGGTCATGGTCGGCGCCTCGCTGGCGAGCCGGGCGCGGGTGCCCGCCGGGGTCGACCGGACGATGGTCCGCCTGCACGCGCCGGAGGCTCTCGGCCTCGACCGCACGCCCTGAGGGCCGGCTCGTGAGGCCCAACCGCTCGTCGCGCCCGGAGGACCGTTCGACGGCGCCGCGCGGGCCATCAGACGATAGGAAGAACCCCTGGGCGACAGGTTGTGTTCTGGCCCTGCCGGGGAACTGCACGCGGCAACAAGAGTGACCGCCGTCACAGGTCCCGGCGCCACCGGGGCCTCGGTCCGCAGCCAGGAGGCTCCATGAGCAGTGCTTACCAACCCAACGAGCCGCCCGAGGAGGCAGGTTCCGTACGGGCGCCGCGCACCGGCACGAACGACTGGATGGAGGTGCAGCAGACCCAGGACTTTGCCGAGCTGCGCCGCCGGGTGCGCGGCTTCGTCTTCCCGATGAGCATCGCGTTCCTCGCGTGGTACCTGCTGTACGTCCTGATGTCGGCCTACGCCCGCGGCTTCATGGCCCAGAAGCTCCTGGGCAACATCAACGTGGCCTACGTCTTCGGGCTGCTGCAGTTCATCTCCACGTTCCTGATCGCGCTGGTCTACTCGCGCTACGCGAACAACAAGATGGACCCCCTCGCTGACAAGCTGCGGCACGAGCTCGAGGAGCGCGCCCGATGATCACGGCTTCCTCCCTCCTCGCCGGCGCGGCCCCCGCAGCCGTCAACGGCGGCCAGCGCACGCTGACCATCATCTTGTTCCTGGTCTTCGTCGCCGCCACCCTGGGCATCACCATCTGGGCCAGTGGTCAGACCAAGACCGCGTCCGACTACTACGCCGGCGGCGCCTCGTTCACCGGCCCGCAGAACGGCGTGGCCATCGGCGGTGACTACATGTCGGCGGCCTCGTTCCTGGGCATCGCGGGTCTCATCGCCCTCAACGGCTACGACGGCTTCCTCTACTCCATCGGCTTCCTGGTGGCCTGGCTGATCGCGCTGCTGCTCGTCGCCGAGCTGCTGCGCAACACCGGCCGCTACACCATGGGCGACGTGCTGGCCTTCCGGATGCGCCAGCGCCCGGTTCGCACCGCGGCCGGTGTCTCCACCATCGTCGTGTCGATCTTCTACCTGCTCGCTCAGATGGTCGGCGCCGGCTCGCTCGTGACGCTGCTGCTCGGCATCACCGGCAACGTGGGCAAGAACCTCACCGTCGTCGCCGTCGGCATCCTTATGATCGTCTACGTCACCGTGGGTGGCATGAAGGGCACCACCTGGGTGCAGATCGTCAAGGCCGTGCTGCTCATGACCGGCACGACCCTGGTCACCCTGCTGGTCATGGCCCGGTTCGGCTTCAGCGTCAGCGCGCTCCTGGGCGAGGCGGCGACGCAGAGCGGTCGCGGCGAGGCCTTCCTGAACCCCGGCCTGCGCTACGCCACCGCCGCGCAGGGCCTGGCCGGCCAGCTCGACCTGATCAGCCTGGGCATCGCCCTGGTGCTGGGCACGGCGGGCCTGCCGCACATCCTCATCCGCTTCTACACCGTTCCCACCGCGAAGGACGCCCGCAAGTCCGTGCTGTGGGCGATCGGCATCATCGGGTCGTTCTACCTGATGACGATCGCGCTCGGCTTCGGCGCGGCCGCCCTGGTGGGCAGCCAGGCCATCCGGGCGCAGAACCCTGGTGGCAACACCGCGGCCCCGCAGCTCGCCCGGGCGGTCGGGGAATACTTCTTCGGCCCGACCGGCGGCACCATCCTGCTGGCGGTCATCGCGGCGGTCGCCTTCGCCACCATCCTCGCGGTGGTCGCCGGGCTGACTCTGGCATCCTCGTCGTCGTTCGCACACGACATCTACGCCAACGTCATCAAGCGCGGCCAGGTCTCCGAGGGCTCCGAGGTCCGGGTGGCCCGCCTGTCCGCGATCGTCATCGGCGGCGTCTCGATCCTGCTGTCGATCTTCGCCCAGAACCTCAACGTGGCCTTCCTCGTCGCACTCGCGTTCGCGGTGGCCGCATCGGGCAACCTGCCGGCGATCCTCTACAGCCTCTTCTGGAGCAGGTTCAACACCACCGGCGCGGTGGCGGCCATCTACGGCGGTCTCATCAGCGCCGTCGTGCTGGTCATCTTCTCCCCCGTGATGTCGGGCCGGCCGACGTCGCTGATCAAGGGCAGCAACTTCGCGTGGTTCCCGCTGGAGAATCCCGGCATCGTCTCGATCCCGCTCGGATTCCTCTGCGGCTGGCTGGGGACCATCCTCAGCAAGGAGTACAACGCCGCGAAGTACGCAGAGCTGGAGGTGCGCTCGCTCACCGGCGTCGGTGCCGAGGGAGCGGTGTCCCACTAGCAATCGGTCAGATCCCCGTCGAGTACGCCCCGCGTACGCCCCTCGGGTAAAGCCGCGGAGGCGGGTGCCGGTAGCCCGGCGCCCGCCTCCGTCGGTCCAGAAACCAGCAAGGACACGATTCAGCAGCAAGCACCGCCCAGCAGGCGAGAGCAAGGAGTGCGGACGTGACTGCCACCGGAAGCAACGGATCGAGCAACCCGACAACGGACACCCAGCGGTTCAGCCCGCCCGCAGAGTTCGCGGCGCAGGCCAACGCCAGCACCGACCTCTACGAGCAGGCCGATCGCGACCGGCTCGGCTTCTGGGAGACGCAGGCCCGCGAGCTGTCCTGGAACTCACCCTGGAGCACGACCCTCGAGTGGACCCCGCCGTTCGCGAAGTGGTTCGTCGGGGGCACGCTCAACGTCGCCTACAACTGCGTCGACCGGCACGTTGAATCCGGTCACGGCAGCCAGGTCGCCATCTACTTCGAGGGCGAGCCGGGCGACACCCGCTCGCTGACCTACGCCGACCTCAAGCGCGAGGTGTCCAAGGCGGCCAACGCCCTGAGCGAGCTTGGGGTCGGCAAGGGCGACCGAGTGGCGATCTACCTGCCGATGATTCCGGAGGCGACCATCGCGATGCTCGCCTGCGCCCGCCTGGGTGCGCCGCACACCGTGGTGTTCGGCGGATTCTCCTCCGATGCGCTCGCCAGCCGGATCGAGGACGCCGAGGCGAAGGTCGTCATCACCTCCGACGGCGGCTACCGCCGCGGCTCGGTCGGCGCCCTCAAGCCCAGCGTGGACGAGGCGGTGGAGCGCACCACGTCGGTGACCAACGTGCTCGTCGTGCGCCGCACGGGGCAGGACGTCGCCTGGACCGACGGCCGCGACCTCTGGTGGCACGAGGTCGTCGAGCGGCAGAGCGAGGAGCACACCCCCGAGGCCGTCGACAGCGAGCACCCGCTGTTCATCCTCTACACCTCGGGCACGACCGCGAAGCCGAAGGGCATCCTGCACACCAGCGGCGGCTACCTAACCCAGGCCGCCTACACCCACCGCACGGTCTTCGACCTCAAGCCCGACACCGACGTCTACTGGTGCACCGCCGACGTGGGCTGGGTCACCGGGCACAGTTACATCACCTACGCGCCGCTGGCGAACCGGGCCACGCAGGTGATGTACGAGGGCACGCCGGACACCCCCAGCAAGGGGCGGATGTTCGAGATCGTGCAGAAGTACGGCGTCACCATCCTCTACACCGCGCCCACCCTCATCCGGACCTGGATGAAGTGGGGCGAGGAGGTGCCGGCGCAGTCCGACCTGTCGACGCTGCGGCTGCTCGGCTCGGTGGGCGAGAACATCAACCCCGAGGCCTGGACGTGGTACCACCGGGTCATCGGCGGCGGGCGCTGCCCCATCGTCGACACCTGGTGGCAGACCGAGACCGGCTCGATCATGATCAGCCCGCTGCCGGGCGTGACCTCGCTGAAGCCGGGCTCGGCCCAGACGCCCCTGCCGGGCATCGTGGCCGAGGTCATCGACGACGCGGGCGAGCCGGTGAAGCCGGGCGAGAGCGGCTATCTCGTGCTGACCCAGCCGTGGCCGTCGATGCTGCGCAACATCTGGGGCGAGTCCGAGCGCTACGCCGAGACCTACTGGTCGCGGTTCCCCGGCCGCTACTTCGCCGGCGACGGCGCGAAGCTCGACGAGGACGGCGACGTCTGGCTGCTCGGCCGGGTCGACGACGTCATGAACGTCTCCGGCCACCGCATCTCCACCGCGGAGGTGGAGTCGGCGCTGGTCTCCCACCAGAAGGTCGCCGAGGCGGCCGTGGTCGGAGCCACCGACCCCACCACGGGGCAGGCCATCGTCGCTTACGTCATCCTGCGCGGCAGCGCCGAGGACGGCGGCGATGCGCTGGTGCAGGAGCTGCGCAACCACGTCGGTCGCGAGATCGGGCCGATCGCCAAGCCCCGCTCGATCATGGTCGTTCCGGAGCTGCCGAAGACCCGGTCGGGCAAGATCATGCGTCGGCTGCTGCGTGACGTCGCCGAGAACCGGACCATGGGTGACGCGACCACCTTGACAGACTCCTCGGTCATGGATCTGATCAAGGGCAAGATGCCGGCTGCGGCGGGCTCGGAGGACTAGCGCCGGTGGGGGGCGCCGACGAATCG
>JALYMT010000249.1 GCA_030773555.1 Actinomycetota bacterium
GCCGGCACGCAGTTCCGCCGAGTCAACGGGCACCTGCACCTGCCCGCCCTGCGCGCCGCCCTGGCCCGGCCCGTCGACCAGCTCGAAACTGTCGGTGCCAGCAGCCAGAATGAGACCGTCAACGCCGCCTAGAAACCATCGGGCCGCCACCGAAGTCCCACGAGACTCGGGACAACCTCGGCAGAGGTGCCGATATGGGGGCCACGTTCCTTGCCCCGGCTGCCGCTGCTTCTGTTAGTTTCCCCGCACGCCTGACTCGCACGCGGCGGGAGGAGTGATCGTGCGACGGATCGTGGGGGGAGCAGTCCTCGCCGGCGGCCTGCTGCTGGCCGGGGGCAGCCCCGCGCTGGCCAACGGCCACAACTGCAGCGACTACAAGTTCCAGGAGGACGCCCAGCGCGTCCTCGATCGGGACGAGAGCGATCCCAACGGCCTGGACGGCAACGACCGCGACGGGCGCGCCTGCGAGTCTTTGCCCCGCCGCGGCGGCGGCTCCTCGGACGGGCCGTCCACCCCCCGTCCCGGCAGGACGCCGGCGACGCAGCGGGACCTGGACTGCCCGGACTTCGCCACGCAGCGGCAGGCCCAGGCCGTGTTCAACCGGGACAAGAGCGACCCGAACCGCTTGGACCGGGACGGCGACGGCATCGCCTGCGAGACCGGCGAGGGCAACCAGCGCGAGCAGGGCAACAACGGCGGCGACGAGCAGAAGAAGCAGCCCGTCGGCGGCCGGGAGCGCAACGAGGACAACAAACGCCAGAACAACGAGCGCGAGCAGGGCAACGAGCGCGAGCAGGGCAACGATGACGGTGAGCGCCAGGTAACGGCCATGCCGAAGGGTGGTGTGGAGACCGGCGGGCGGGGCGCCGCGGGCCTGGAGGCGGCCGGGCTGCTGGGCGCCGGTGGCGCGCTGCTGCTTACCGCGGGTGCGGTGACCGTGGCCACCCGGCGGCGCACCACCTGATCCCTAGTACGACATCGCCGGTACGACGCGAAGCGGCCCGCATCCCCTACCCGGGGTGCGAGCCGCTCGCCGTTCCGGGGCCCGGCGGGATCAGCTGTCGCAGGCGGTGCCGTCGCCGTCGCGATCGAGGTGCCGCCCGTACCCGGGCTGCCCTTCCTCGATGGGGGCGGCGCCGGCGGCCCGGGCGGCGGCACAGTTCTCGTAGTACGTCGCCCCACCGCGCTCACCGCTCGCCTGCTTCATGGGCGCGGGCGTCGGCTTCGGCCTGGACGGGTCCAAGCTGGTCCCCGAGCCACGGTCGCCCGGGGCCGGCGATGTCTCCTGCCCGCCGCAGGCACCCCATAGGCCGCGGCGGGCGGCCCGGGCGTCGGCCTCAGCGGCGCGCATCCGCGTGATGTACCGGTCGTTGGGGCGGAACAGCACCGCGCGAGCGTGCCCGGTGCGCACCAGCTCCTCGTTCGCGAACCGCCCGTTGGCGGTCCACACGTACAGCAGGTAGCGGCCGAAGCGGTCCCGGCGCTCCCGGTCCGGCGCCACCCACACCGAGCTGCCCGGGGCGAGCAGCTGCTTGGTGAACGCTGAGGCCTGCGGCCCGAAGCACTCCACCGGGCTGTTGGGCTTCACCGTCTCCGGGGTGTCTACCTCCAGCAGCCGGGCGGTCACCTGCTCCGCTGAGGACAGCACCTCCCCGGGCGCGGCGGCGCGCAGCACCACGGTGTCCCCGTCCACCACCCGCTCCACCCGCGCGGGCTGCACATCCGCCGGCACCCCTCGCGGGGCACCAGCCGGCGCGGCCGGGCTTAACGACGGCGGCACCGAGGTCGCCGGCCGCGATGAGCCCCGCGGCGCGGAGGACTGCTTCGAGGGAGAGCTCGGTGCGGCGCTAGAGCTGCTGGCTGTCGCGGTCGCCTGCACGCTGCGCTGCCCCGGGCCCGCCGTCGAGCTCCCGCCCGAGCCGGACCCGCAACCTGCCAACGCCACCGTCAGCCCGGCGGCCAACGCCACGACAGCCCCGCGCATCCTCCACCTCCTGCCCTCGGCAAGCTACGCACCGTAACGCTCCCCGCTCTCACCCGGCAGGAAGGTCGACGAACTCGTCGCCCCCTCCGCCGCCCTCCCCCCACCGGCCCACTGCGCGGCTCATGGTGGGCCCCGCGGCAGAGCGCGACGGTAACCGGGGAGTCGTGCCCTTACTACGCCGTCGGCCCTGTCCCTTCCGCAGTAGGTCCTGAGCGCACCTTCGGCGAGACCCGCCGCCGGGTCAAGGTCATCGGCCGGCTGCCCGGCGAGGCCAGCTGCCTGTCCCTGGTGTGGGCCGTGCTCGATCGCGCCTCCCGCGGCTGGCGCGGGCTGACCATGACCCCCGCCGGGCTCCGCCTCCTACAGGACCTGCGCCGAGCGCTGCTCGACCCGCCCACCCCGCTCCACCCGAACCAGAAGCAGGAGCAGGAGACAAGTAGCGAGACGATCACCACCGAAACTGTCGGAGCCGTCGCCTAACCTGCATCACGAACAGGAGCCCACGCCCAGCCGTTTACACCACCTCTGGGACGCCACCCGGGCGGGCGTGTGGGAGCTGCCGGTCTGCCGGCTTCTCCGAGGTCCTGGTCGTCGGGGCGGGAGTGCTGGTCAGCAGCGAAGCGGGATCGCGTGGATGCTGGCCAGGGCGGTGGTGATCGCGTCTGCCCAGGGCCAGCCGGCGGGCAGTCGTAGATGTCGTCGGCGTCCGCTGTGGACGAGCCGGCCGGGCATGGTGAACACCTTGCGGCGCAGCGTCTGGGCGCTCGCCCGTTGCAGGTCGGCTCCGGCCAGTTGTCCGACAGCGCGGCCGAGGTTGTGCGCCATGACGGTCAGGGCGAGCCAGGCGGCGTTGGCCATGAAGTGTCCCGATGGCAGGTGGGCCAGGCCGGCGCTCTTGAGCTCGGCGATGGTCTGCTCGACCACGGCGTGCCGGCGGTGATCGGCCTCGACCTCGGGCAACGGGAGGTCCCGGTCGGTGACGAAAGCGTGGTAGTCCCAGGCGGTGAACAGCGCCAGCTGCGAACCAGGGATCGGCCGGACCCGGCGCACGACCAGGCGGACAGGGCGGGCGTGCCGCTTGTCGCTGGCGAAGACGGTGAAGGGGGTCTCGGCGATGTCGGCCCCGGACACCTCCGGCGTCGACAGCCAGTACGGGATCGGCTGCCAGGCGTCCTCATCGATCGCGGCGATCGCGGCGCGGATCCGCTTGTCCTGCCGGGCGGTGATGGAGAACCGGACGTCGAACTTCGCGGCGGCGGCCAGGACGGCCTTGGAGTAGAACGCGCTGTCGGCCCGGACGGTCAGCTGCCCGGGTCGCGCCGGCGTTGCGGACCCGGCTGACGGTCTCGGTCAGGAACGACGCCGCCCCGCGGGCTGCGCCGGCAGACCCGCCGCGTAGCCGGCTCATCAGCACCTGTCCGGTCTGCGCGCACGTCGCGAGCTGCGGGTGGTAGCCGCGGACCTTGGTGTAGCCGAACGCAGCGCCCTGCTTCTTGCGGCCGTGGACCTCCACGATGGTCGAGTCGATGTCGATCGTCAGCGGTGCGCTCAGATCCTGCGGGCCGGCGCCCGCCGCCCAGAGGCGGGCGAGCAGCTCCCGGCTGATCGCGTCGAGCTGCCGGACGTTGGACCACTTGTGCGCGCGCAGCCAGGTCCCGACCGTCGAGGGCGCCCGAGTGCCGTCGAACAGCGAGCCGGCAGCGCCGGCCCGCAGCACCGCCACGTCGTCGATGCTGTCCCCGCCGGCAGAACCCGATCACCGTCAGCGCCTTCGTACCGCAGTTCGCGCCGTGCCGGGCCAGGCGCAACCGGTCGTCGATCAGCCCAGCCAGGTCGATCCGCTGGGCGAGGACTGCCGGCAGCAGCCCGGCATTCGGCACCAGATTGCTCTCGCCGAAGGTCGTGGTGACCCGGCTGAGGTCATGAGATGCTCGCACCCGTCAGGTGCCCTCTCTGCTCGGTCCGATTGTTCCGTCGCAAGACCAATCGTCCCTGCTCAGAGGGCATCTGCGCGTCTACGGCACGCCGCTAACGATCACCGACACGGTGGATCCGGGCTTACCAGGGGTGACGGGTTGCTTCGCGCTGCGGCGTCCGGCCGTGCTGTTCGGCCGCCGCCGGGCCGGCTGTGGATGACGACCAGCTGTCCACGGCTCCCGGCGCGACCCGTCCCTGACGCCGGTCCGCCGCTCACGGTGCACCGAACCGGCCGCCAGGGCCGTGGACCCGCGACCGGAGGCTCGCCCATGACCGATGACCCGTCCCTGACCTTCGACCCGACCGTGCCGCCGCCCGACCAGCCGTGGTCAGACGACCGGCTGCCCTCGCTCGAGCAGGACCGTTCGGTGCTGGCCTGGCTGCACGGTTCGGACCAGCTGTCGTCCGGCGCCATCGGCTACCTCTGCGACGCGCTGTTGGAAGGGCTACTGGTGGGCCTGCAATGGCCGCAGGAGGAGAGCGAGCCGGCCGACGGGCCGGACTGCGACCACTTGAAGGTGCTGGTCCAGATCACCGAGCGCCTGACGCAACGCTGACGGCCCTGGACGCCGAGCGCTGGCCCCGTCTACCGGTCTGTTCGTGGGCTGACCCGCGTCGGCCGCGACCCTTGTCGGGGTGCGGAGGCCACGGAGCAAGATGTGCAATCGGTAACCGAACGGCCGCTGCGCGGCCGGCCCGGTTCCCGATTGCGGCGCGACCAGCGGGTCGCGAAGGTCGGTGCTCGCCCGGGCGCGGGCTCGTGGGCAAGGGTTCAGCCGGCCGATCGGCCGGGGAGGCACGAGGATCGATGGCCTGCAGCCGGGCCGTAGCGCCGGCCGCCGACAGCCGGATCCCGACACGGGGGTGCGGGGACAAGCAGTTCCTGATGTGCGGTGCCGCTACCGCCCCTCACCGCGGCAGATGAGTGCGCTGCGTTCTGCACTTCGGCTCGTCGTGCGGGCGGCGCCTTCCGCGACCCGACGTCACCACCTGCTGGCCGAGGGGCCATGGGCGCAGGTGCGAGGGCTGCTCGACCGGACGAGGTTCCTCGACGTCCCCTCCGTTCCTGCGCCGCGACTGCCTGATCGCCCGGCACGTCGCGCACGGCCGCAGC
>JALYMT010000250.1 GCA_030773555.1 Actinomycetota bacterium
TGCGGTTTTGTGGTGCGCGAGGGGGGAGTTGAACCCCCACGTCCGAAGACACACGGACCTGAACCGTGCGCGTCTGCCTATTCCGCCACTCGCGCCCGACGTGAGACGTCGCGGCCGAGGCTAACACGCTCCTCCGGGCGAGGGAGCGGCGCAAAGCTACGATCGGGGTACGCATCCGCGCGTACGACTGGGCTGGAGGGAGGTGCCGTGGGAGTTCTGCAGCGTTTCGAGCGCCGGGTCGAGGAGCTGGTCAACGGCACCTTCGCCCGGGCCTTCAAGGCGCAGGTGCAGCCGGTGGAGATCGCCGCTTCCCTGAAGCGCGAGTGCGACGACCGGGCGGCGATCGTGTCCCGCACCCGCACGATGGCGCCCAACGTCTACTACGTGGAGCTGGGGCCGGGTGACTACGAGCGACTCTCGGTCTACGCCGAGGCGTTGTGCGTCGAGCTGTCGGCGGTGATCCGGGAGCACGCCGCCGAGCAGGGCTACACCCTGGTTGGCCCGGTGCGCGTCGAGGTGCAGCGCGAGGACGACCTCGAGACCGGCCGGTTCCGGGTGTCCAGCCGGGCGATCGCCGGCACCGGCTCCGCCGACCCGCGTCGCAGCGCCGCGCCGGGCAGCACTCCGTACCTCGAGGTCAACGGCTCGCGCTTCGGCCTCACCGACGACGTGACGGTCATCGGGCGGGGCGTCGACGTCGACGTCCGCATCGAGGACCCCGGGGTGTCCCGCCAGCACGCCGAGGTGCGGCTGCACCCCGACGACCGTGAGGTCGTGCTCGTCGTCGACCTCGGCTCCACCAACGGTGTCCTCGTCGGCGGGCGCCGGGTGCCCCAGGTCGAGCTGCACGACGGCGAGGCGGTGGTGCTCGGCACCACCAACGTCGTCTTCCGCAGCGGCGAGCGCTGAGGGCGGCGGAGGAGCCGCCGTGGGGGAGCTCTCGGAGCTGACGGTCGCAATTCTGCGCTTCGGCTTCCTCGCGGTGCTGTGGCTGTTCGTGCTCACAGCGCTCTCGGTCATGCGCCGTGACCTGTTCCGCAGCGCGGCCCGCCAGCCGGCCCCGGGCAGGAGCGCGCCGGGCGTCCCGGTAGCCGAGGAGCCGCGGGGCCGTGGGCGGCGGGGGTCCGGCCGGCAGGCGCAGCCGAGCGCGCTCGTCGTCCTCGAGGGCAGCCAGGCGGGGCGCAGCGTCGCGCTGGGCTCGCAGCCGATCACGATCGGCCGGTCCCAGGACTGCACGCTGGCGCTCCAGGACCAGTACGCCTCGACCCAGCACGCCCGGCTGGTTCCGCGCGACGGGCAGTGGTTCGTCGAGGATCTCGGCTCCACCAACGGCACGTACCTCGACCGGGCCAAGGTGAGCGGCGCGCTGCCCGTGCCGGTGGGCGCGCCGCTGCGCATCGGCAAGACGGTGATGGAGCTGCGGCCATGACCCTTCTGCTGCGCTATGCCGCGCGCTCCGACGTCGGGCTCCTGCGCGACGGCAACGAAGACTCCGGCTACGCCGGGCCCCGGCTGCTCGCCGTGGCCGACGGGATGGGCGGGCACGCCGGCGGCGAGGTGGCCTCGGCCGTCGCCGTCGCCGCGCTGGCCCCGCTCGACGCCCCCCGGGCCGATGACGCTGATGACGCCGACAATGCCGCTAGCGTCCCCGGCGGCGCGGACCCGCTCGCCGACCTACCCGGGCGGCTGACCGCGGCGGTGGAGGAGGCCAACGCCCACCTGCGCCGGATCGCCGCCGACAAGCCCGAGCTCGAAGGCATGGGCACGACCGTCACCGCGTTGCTGCGCGACGGTGACCGGCTGGGCATGGCGCACATCGGCGACTCCCGCGGCTACCTGCTCCGCGACGCCGTCCTGCGCCAGATCACCCGCGACCACACGCTGGTGCAGTCGCTGGTCGACGAGGGGCGCATCACCGCGGCCCAGGCCGAGCACCATCCGCAGCGCTCGCTGCTCACGCGCGCCCTGGACGGGCGCCCCGACGTCGAGCCCGACCTCGACATCCTGGACCTGACCCCGGGCGACCGGTTCCTGCTGTGCAGCGACGGGCTGTCCGGCGTGGTCAGCGAGGAGTCGATGCAGCGGGTCCTCACCGAGGTCACCGACCCGGGTGCGGCCTGCGAGACCCTGATCGACCTCGCGCTGCGGGCGGGCGGACCCGACAACATCACCTGCGTGGTGGCCGACGTGATCGACGTGGCCGACGACGAGGCGCCGCGCAGCGCGCGCGTCGTCGTCGGCTCCGCGGAGCAGGCCGTTCGCCCGGTGCCGCCCAGCGGTGGCGGTGCCCCGGTGGCCCCCGCAGCTGCCGACCCGGTCGGCGCCGAGC
>JALYMT010000251.1 GCA_030773555.1 Actinomycetota bacterium
GTCTCCCAGCAGCGCCCCGCAGGCGAGCGCGTGCGGGGCGCCGCCGGTGGCGCCCATGACCGCGAAGCGCCGTACGCCGAGCGCGTCGGCGATGCGCGCCACGTCGCCCGCCGCGGAGGCCACGTCCCTGCCGGGGCTCGCGCTCGAACCCCCGTAGCTGGGTCGGCCGTAGGAGATGAGCCGGATGCCGCGGTGGACCGCGGCCTCGAGGAGCGGCTCCAGCGGCGCCCCCGTCTGCGGCGACCCGTGGTGCCACACGACGACCGGGGATGCGTCCCCGCTCCTGCCGGCGTCGTAGACGCGCAGCACGCGCCCGTCGTCCACTCGTACGTCCTGTCCCGTCACTTCGACGCGCTCGCCCACGCTCGCCCTCCTGAGCAGACGGCTTCCTCAGCCCTGGACCTGCAGACCGACGTCCACGCCAGAAGTCATCGGTCGAGCGGAGCGACCGACCGCCGCCTCGCCCCACACCCTCGCAGGGACGGACGTAACGATGATTTGTTCAGCCGCAGTGCGACCGGGGCGCGCCGCCGACGCGGACGCGCTGACCCGGATCTTTCTGCGCTCACGGGCCACTGCCATGCCCTGGCTCCCGACGGCGCACAGCGAAGCGGAGACACGCTGGTGGATCGAGCACGTCGTGCTAGGCGAGCACGACGTGTGGATCGTCACCGACGACACCATCCCCGTCGGCTTCGCCGCCACCAGAGCGGGGTGGCTTGCACACCTCTACCTCGCACCCGAAGCCCAGCACCGTGGCCTCGGCCGGCGGTTGCTCTCAGTCGCCATGCAGCACAACCCCGGTGGCCTGCAACTGCACGTCTTCCAGCGCAACGCGGGGGCGCGGCGGTTCTACGAGCGAGCCGGCTTTCAGCACGTCGCTGACGGTGACGGTGGCGAAAACGAGGAGGGCGAGCCGGACAGCGTCTACCGCTGGCTACCAACAGCCGGCGTCAGCTCTTGAGGCGGCGCAGGCCGGCGGCGGTGGGTGCGAAGCCGCAGGCACCGAGGTAGAACCCGCGCAGGTGCTCCTCGAAGTCCACGTGCAGCCAGCTGCAGCCGGCGGCCCCGGCCTCGGTGGCCGCGCGCTGCACGAGCGCGGCCCCCAGCCCGGCGTGCCGCCGATCGGGGTCGACGACCGTGTCGAGCAAGAAGGCGTGCCTGCCGCCGTCCCAGGCGATGTTGACGAAGCCGACCAAGCCGTCGTCCTCGTCGTACGCGGTGATCCAGGTGAGACTGTGGCGCTGCAACCGGCTGCGCCAGGCGATGGGCCGGTAGGGCTCGTCGAAGGCCAGCGCGTGCAACCGGGCCAGCGCCTCGTCGAGTCCGCTCGCACCCTTAGCCGCACCTCCACGGCGGGCAATGTCTCCTCTCGCTGGTGCACTGGCTGGGGTGCCGGTAGACGTGCGTCCCCCGGGGTCAGGCGGCGGGATAGCGGCTGTAGTCGGGGAAGTTGCCGTAGAGGTGCTCGCCCTGCGGCCCCTCGGTGACCGCGTGGACGAGCAGCTCGCCGCCGACGAACGCGCCCTTCCAGGACGCGCCGCGGCCGCCGAACTTCTCCTCGCGGTCGCCGCGGGAGCGCGGCTTGTTGACGCCGACCTTGAAGGCCTGCAGCTGGTCGACGAGCTTGCCGGCATAGGCCTCGTCGTCGCAGGCCAGGCTGGCGACGAGGGCGCCGTTGGAGGCGTTCATGGCGGCGAGCAGCTCGGCCTCGGTGTCGACGACGACGATGGTGTCGATGGGACCGAAGGGCTCGGCGTGCATGAGCCGCGAGGGCCCGGGCGGGGCCAGCAGCGCCACCGGCGCGGCGTACGCGGCGGTGTCCTGCCCAGGGATGAAGCGGCCGTCGGCCAGGGAACCGCGGTAGAGCGGGACGGCACCGTAGCGCAGCGCCTCCTCGACCGAGTCCTCCAGCTCCGCGGTCTTGGCCGCGCTGATCAGCGGGCCGAAGTCGAGGTCGGGCAGCGGGTCGCCGTCGCTCTCGACCGCGAGCGGGTGGCCGAAGCGGAGGCCCTGCACCACGGGCAGGTAGGTCGCGAGGAACTTGTCGACCAGCGAGCGCTGCACGACGTAGCGCGGGTAGGCGGTGCAGCGCTGCTTGCCGTACGCGAAGCCCTTGCGCAGGTGGCTGCCGAGCGTGTCCCACTGGGAGAACTCCCAGATGCCCCAGGCGTTGAGCCCTTCCTGCTCGAGCATGTGCCGCTTGCCGGTGTCGACGAGCTGGGAGGCGATCTGCCCGCCGTTGCTCCGCCCGCCGACGAAGGCGAGCGCGCCGATCGACGGCTCGCGGACGAGGACGTCGGAGAGCGTGCGGCCGCCGCCGTTGAGCAGGGTGACGGGCAGGCCCTCGCGGCGCATCAGCTCGTGGGCGACGGCCAGGCAGATCGAGCCGCCCTGCGTGGGGGTCTTCGCGAGCACCGCGTTGCCGGCGAGCAGCTGCACCAGCTCGGCGTGCACGAGGACGCTCATCGGGTAGTTCCAGCTCGCAATGTTGCTCACCGGGCCGGGCAGCGGCTGGCGGGCCTGCTCGCCATCGCCGAGCATCGCCGGGATCTGGTCGAGATACCACCGCACCCCGTCGAGGCAGCGGTCGACGTCGTCGCAGGCAAGCTTCCAGGGCTTGCCGATCTCCCAGGCGAGCAGCAGCGCGAGCAGGTCGCGGTGCTCCTGCATCGCCTCGACGGCTGCCCGTACCCGGGCCTGCCGCTCGGCGAGGGGGACGCCCGACCACCGCCGGTGGGCCTCGGCGGCGGCGGCCACGGCGCGCTGGGCGCCCTCGACGTCCATCCGGTGCTGGCTGCCGAGCCGGGTGCCGTCAACCGGGGTGAGCAGGGGGTTGAGGTCGCCCGTGGCGACCCACCCCCCGTCGACGAGGTTGAGCACGGTGTCGTCGCGCACGGCCTCGGGCGTCGCCTTGGCGGCGCCGGCGAGCACGTTCGGCCAGGCTGCGCCCGGGGCGACGTGCAGCGGAGCGTCGGGCACGGGTCCTCCTGGGGCTGGCGCGGTGCGAGGGGCCAGCCTAGACGGGTGGGGGGGAGGGGCGGGTGTCCCAGCGGCGACACCGGGAAGGACGCGCGCATGCCCAACCGACTGGCAGCCTCGACCAGCCCGTACCTCGTGCAGCACCAGCACAATCCGGTGGACTGGTGGGAGTGGAGCGAGGAGGCGTTCGCCGAGGCCCGCCGGCGCGACGTGCCGCTGCTGATCTCGGTGGGCTACGCCGCCTGCCACTGGTGCCACGTGATGGCGCACGAGTCGTTCGAGGACCCGTCGATCGCGGCGGTCATGAACGGGCGCTTCGTCAACGTCAAGGTCGACCGCGAGGAGCGCCCGGACGTGGACGCGGTGTACATGGAGGCCACCCAGGCGATGACCGGCCACGGCGGGTGGCCGACGACTGTCTTCGCGACCCCGGCGGGGGAGCCGTTCTTCTGCGGCACCTACTACCCGCCCGCCCCGCGCCACGGGATGGCTTCTTTCGGGCAGGTCCTCGACGCGGTGAGCGAGGCCTGGAGCTCCCGCCGCGCGGAGGTGCTGCGCGCCGGCGGCGAGATCGTGCGCCGGCTCGGCGAGCAGGGGAGCGTGCCTCCCGGCGAGGGCCCGCCGACGCCCGAGCTGCTGGCCGCGGCGGTGCGCCGCCTCCAGCAGGAGTTCGACCCCGTGCACGCCGGCTTCGGACGGGCGCCGAAGTTCCCCCCGTCGATGGTCCTGGAGTTCCTGCTACGCCACGCGGCGCGCGCGGGCGGCGATGACAGGGCCGCCGCCGGCGCACTGGAGTTGGCCGAGCGCACCTTCGAAGCCATGGCCCGTGGCGGGATGTACGACCAGCTCGGCGGGGGCTTCGCGCGCTACTCCGTCGACGAGCGGTGGCTGGTGCCGCACTTCGAGAAGATGCTCTACGACAACGCGCTGCTGCTGCGCGCCTACACCCACTGGTGGCGCCAGACCGGCTCGCCCCTCGCCCGGCGGGTCGCGGCGGAGACCGCCGACTTCCTCGTCCGCGACCTGCGCACCCCCCAGGGTGGGTTCGCCTCGTCCCTCGACGCCGACAGCGAGGGCGAGGAGGGCAGGTACTACGTCTGGACGCCGAAGGAGCTGCGGGAGGTCCTGGGCGACGCGGACGGGGAGTGGGCCGCCGAGCAGTGGCAGGTCAGCGAGGACGGCACGTTCGAGCACGGCAGCTCGGTGCTGCAGCTGCCCGCGGACCCCGAGGACGTCGAGCGCTACGCCTCGGTGCGTACCCGGCTGCTGGTCGCCCGCGCCGCCCGGGTCCCGCCCGGTCGTGACGACAAGGTCGTCGCGGCCTGGAACGGGCTGGCCATCGCGGCACTCGCCGAAGCCGGCGCCCTGCTCGGCTCGGAGCGGTTCGTCGAGCACGCCCGTACGGCCGCCGCGTTGCTCGACCGGCTCCACCTGCGTGCAGGCCCGGCCGGGCTACGGCTGGTCCGCACCTCCCGGGAGGGCACGGCGGGCCGGCACGCCGGGGTGCTCGAGGACTACGCCGACGTCGCCGAGGGCTTCCTCGCGCTCTACGCGGTGACCGGGGAGCAGCACTGGCTCGACCGGGTCGGCGCGCTCCTCGCCACCGTGCTCGCCTCCTTCGGCGACGGCGAGGGCGGGTTCTACGACACCGCCGAGGACGCGGAGCAGCTCGTACGGCGGCCGCGCGAAGTCGCCGACAACGCGACCCCGGCGGGATGGTCGGCGGCGGCGGGAGCTCTGCTCACGTACGCCGCCTACACCGGCGAGGACTGGGCGCGGGAGGCGGCCGAGCGGGCGCTGCGCACCGCCAGCACACTGGCGCCCGACCATCCCCGCTTCGCCGGCTGGGCGCTGTCGGTGTCGGAGGCCGTCGCGGACGGGCCGCGGGAGGTGGCGGTCGTCGGGCCGCTGATGGACCCCGCCACCCGGGCGCTGCACCGCACCGCCCTCGCC
>JALYMT010000252.1 GCA_030773555.1 Actinomycetota bacterium
CTCCCGGCTGGAGCTCTCCCTCGCGGCGGCGGCGGCGGAGCGGGCTGCCGCGGAGCAGGACCAGGAGGCGCGGGCGTCCGCGCTCGGAGCTGTCCGCGACCGGCTGCGCCCGCTGGGCGACGAGCTCGAGGACCTGGTCGGCGCGGCGCACCGCGACGAACTCGCCCGCACCCAGCAGCAGATGCGCCTCGAGGCCCTGCAGGCGCGCGCCCGCGAGGAGTTCGGGCTCGAGCCCGAACTCCTCGTCGCCGAGTACGGCCCGCACCGCCCGGTGCCCGCAGCCGACGGGTCCGCCGAGGGGGAGACGGCTCCGTACGAGCGGGGGGAGCAGGAGCGGCGGCTGCGCGCCGCCGAGCGGGACCTGGCGCAGCTCGGCAAGGTGAACCCACTCGCGCTGGAGGAGTTCGCCGCCCTCGAGGAGCGGCAGAAGTTCCTCAGTGACCAGCTGGAGGACCTGCGGGCGACCCGCCGCGACCTGCTCGACCTCGTCCGCGAGGTGGACGAGCGGGTGCAGCAGGTCTTCACCGCCGCCTACGACGACACCGCACGGGAGTTCGCGACCGCCTTCGCGCGGCTCTTCCCCGGCGGTGAGGGCCGCCTCGTGCTCACCGACCCCGACGACCTGCTCGCGACCGGCATCGAGGTCGAGGCCCGGCCGCCGGGCAAGAAGGTCAAGCGGCTGTCGCTGCTCTCGGGCGGGGAGCGCTCCCTGACCGCCATCGCGCTGCTGGTCGCCATCTTCAAGGCCCGCCCGAGCCCGTTCTACGTGCTCGACGAGGTGGAGGCCGCCCTCGACGACGTCAACCTCGGTCGGCTGCTGACCCTGCTGACCGAGCTGCGCGCCTCCTCCCAGCTGATCGTGGTCACCCACCAGAAGCGGACGATGGAGATCGCCGACGCCCTGTACGGCGCGACGATGCGCGGTGACGGCGTCACCACGGTCATCAGCCAGCGACTCCGCGAGCCGGCGTACGCCTGATCGAAGCAGGTGCCGCGGGCTCGGTTCGGCGACGAGTTGAGGGCTCTGGGAGACTAGGGCGCCGTGGAGTTCCTGATTGTCGCGATCGCCCTCGCCGTCACCGCTCTCCTGTTCGTCGTCGGCCTCGTCACGACGCGGAGACGGCCGCGCCGCCCGCTGCCGCCGCCGACGTCTTCGGGCGCGACCCGCCTCGACAGGCGACCCGGCGTCAACGACGACGCCGAGGAGCCGCGCGACACCCCTACTCGCACCGTCGACACCCTCGACTTCCCTGATGTCCTCACGGCCCCGTCGCTGCTCGAGCGGCCCGAGGCGGCCGCCGGGCGGCTGGTACGCCTGCGCGCGCGGCTGGCGCGCTCGCAGACCGCGTTGGGCCGCGGCCTGCTCGCCCTCCTCTCCCGCGACACCCTCGACGAGGACGTCTGGGAGGAGGTCGAGGACACCCTGCTCGCCGCCGACGTGGGCGTCGGGCCCAGCCAGGAGCTCGTCGAGCGGCTGCGCACCCGGGTCAAGGTGCTCGGCACCCGCACCCCCGAGGAGGTGCGCGCCCTGCTGCACGACGAGCTCGTCACGCTCGTCGGGCGCGACCTCGACCGCTCCCTGCACCTGACCCGCCACCCCAACGGCCGACCCGCGGTCGTGATGGTCGTCGGCGTCAACGGCACGGGCAAGACCACCACGGCGGGCAAGCTGGCCCGCATGCTGGTCGCCGAGGACCGCGACGTCGTCCTCGGCGCCGCCGACACCTTCCGGGCCGCGGCCGCCGACCAGCTGCAGACGTGGGCCGACCGGGTGGGCGTGCCCACCGTCCGCGGCCCCGAGGGCGGCGACCCGGCGAGCGTCGCGTTCGACGCCGTCCGTACGGGCACCGAGCTCGAGACCGACGTGGTGGTGATCGACACCGCCGGGCGGCTGCAGAACAAGGTGGGGCTCATGGACGAGCTCGGCAAGGTCAAGCGGGTCGTGGAGAAGCAGGGCCCGGTCGATGAGATGCTGCTGGTGCTCGACGCGACCACCGGGCAGAACGGCCTGGTGCAGGCCCGCGTCTTCCGTGATGTCGTCGACGTCACCGGCATCGTGCTCACCAAGCTCGACGGCACCGCCAAGGGCGGCATCGTCGTCGCGGTGCAGCGCGAGCTCGCCGTGCCCGTGAAGCTCGTGGGGCTCGGCGAGGGACCCGACGACCTGGCACCCTTCGACCCCGACGAGTTCGTCGACGCCCTGCTCGGCGACTAACCGGCGGCGCCCGTACGACCGTTCGGGGGAGCGCGTCATCAAAGCGCAACGTCGATGCGACGTCGGTCACACCGGCGTAACAGCGCACGACTCCTGCTGAAACCGCCCCGACGAACCTGCCGGTGTCGTATTCCGATGCCGAGCGGGGAGGGCCAGTACCAACCGAGATCAGCGCCGGGGACACGGCATGGGTGCTCATGAGCGCCGCGCTCGTGCTGCTCATGACCCCGGCCGTCGCCTTCTTCTACGGCGGCATGGTGCGCGCGAAGAGCGTGCTGAACATGATGATGATGAGCTTCGCCGCGCTCGCCCTGGTGAGCGTGCTGTGGGTGCTCTACGGCTACTCGATGGTCTTCGGCGACGACGTCGGCCTCGGCCTGCTCGGGAACCCCACCGAGTTCCTCGGCCTCCAGGGGCTGATGGCGCCCGAGGCGGCCGTCGGGACGATTCCGGCGATGGCCTTCGTCGCCTTCAGGCGGTGTTCGCGATCATCACCGTCGCCCTGATCAGTGGCGCCATCGCCGACCGGGCGAGGTTCGGCGCCTGCTGGTCTTCGCCGGTGTCTGGGTGACCGTCGTCTACTTCTCCGTCGCCCACTGGGTCTTCGCCTTCGACGAGGTAGTCGCCCCGGTTGGCGGCTTCATCGCCAACGACCTCGCAGCGATCGACTTTGCCGGTGGCACCGCGGTGCACATCAACGCGGGCGCGGCTGCTCTCGCGCTGGCCCTCGTCCTCGGCAAGCGCACCGGCCGGCCCAAGGAGCGCATGCGCCCGCACAACCTGCCGTTCGTGATGCTCGGCGCCGGGCTGCTGTGGTTTGGCTGGTTCGGCTTCAACGCCGGCTCCGCCGTCGCCGCCGACACCACCGCGGCGGTGGCCTGGGTGAACACCCTCGTCGCGACCGGTGCCGCCGCCCTGGCCTGGCTGGCCGTGGAGAAGGTGCGCGACGGGCACGCCACCAGCCTCGGAGCTGCCTCCGGCCTCGTCGCCGGCCTGGTCGCCATCACGCCGGCCTGCTCGTCGGTCAGCCCGCTGGGCGCCGTCGCCGTCGGGGCCATCGCCGGCGCGCTCTGCGCCCTCGCCGTCAGCCTCAAGTACAAGCTGGGCTACGACGACTCCCTCGACGTCGTCGCCGTCCACCTGGTCGGCGGCCTCGCGGGCACGGTGCTCATCGGGCTGTTCGCCACGGCCGCGGCGCCCGCGGGCGTCGACGGCCTGTTCTACGGCGGCGGGTTCGACCAGCTGTGGCGCCAGGCGGTCGGCGCCGGGGTCGTGCTGGGCTTCTCGTTCGTGGTGTCCTACGCGCTCGGCAAGCTGATCGACGCCACGATCGGTTCCGGATCAGCCAGGACGACGAGGTCACCGGCGTCGACGTCACGACGCACGCCGAGTCCGCGTACGAGTTCGCGCTCTCCGGCGGCGGTTTCAGCCCGGCGCGCTCGGGCTCGGCCGGCCCCGCCGGCGGGCGCGGCGACGAGGATCTCGCGGTCGCCGCTCAGCGTGACGCGACCATCGGGTCGAGGAGGATCGACGCATGAGACTGGTCACCGCAGTGATCAAGCCGTTCAAGCTCGACGAGGTGAAAACGGCGCTGGAGTCCTTCGGGGTGCACGGGCTCACCGTGTCCGAGGCCAGTGGCTACGGCCGTCAGAAGGGTCACACCGAGGTCTACCGCGGCGCGGAGTACACCGTCGGCCTGGTGCCGAAGATGCGCGTCGAGGTGCTCGTCGACGACGACGACGCCGGGGACGTGATGGAGGTCATCGTCAAGAGCGCCCAGACCGGGCGCATCGGCGACGGCAAGGTGTGGTCGACGCCCGTCGACGCCGTCATCCGGGTCCGCACCGGCGAGCACGGCCCCGGAGCGCTCTGAGCGGTGCCTTCGGCGGGGACGCAGTCCTTTCCCGAGCTGCGCCAGCGGCTGCCCGCCGCGCCGGGTCCACCGGGCCCGGCG
>JALYMT010000253.1 GCA_030773555.1 Actinomycetota bacterium
CTTCGGCCCGGACGGCGCCCTCGTCGCCCTGGTCGAGGAGCGCGCGGGCAGCGCCCGGCCGCTGGCCGTCTTCGCCGCGCCCTGACCGGCATGCACCGGGACCCTCCGCCGGGGCGCCCGGAGGGGCGGGGACGGCGGCAGCCCGTACCCTTGCGCTGGTGCTCCGCTGGAACGGCCTCGACGAGGTGTCGCCGGGCTTCGGCCCGTCCGCGGTGACCATCGGCGTCTTCGACGGCGTCCACCTCGGGCACCGCGAGCTGGTCTCGCGTGCAGTCGCCGCCGGCCGCGAGCTCGACGCGCCGGCCGTCGTCGTCACGTTCGACCCGCATCCGGTGAGCGTGCTGCGGCCGGAGTCGGTGCCCCCGCGCATCGCCACCGTCGAGCACCGCCTCGAGCTGCTCGCCGGCCTGGGCGTCGACGCGACGCTGGTGCTGCCCTTCACCCGGGAGCTGAGCACCCTGACCGCGGAGGAGTTCGTCCGCCGGGTGCTCGTCGACGGCCTGCGCGCCCGGCACGTCGTCGTGGGCGCGGACTTCCGCTTCGGGCACCGCGCCGCCGGCGACGTCGCGCTGCTGCGCGGGCTGGGCAGCACCGACGGCTTCTCCGTCGACGGCGTGGACCTGGTCGGCGACGAGCGCGGCGGGCGGATCTCGTCCAGCATGGTCAGGGAGCGCATCGCTGCCGGTGACGTCGAGGCGGCCGCCGCCGCGCTGGGCCGTCCGCACCGGGTCGAGGGTGTCGTCGTGCACGGCGACCACCGCGGCCGGGAGCTGGGCTATCCGACCGCCAACCTCGACTCCCCCCCGGGTACGGCGGTGCCTGCCGACGGCGTCTACGCCGGCTACCTGACCTCCGACGCGTACGGCTGCCTGCCCGCGGCCGTGTCGATCGGCACGAACCCCACGTTCGGCGGGGTGGTCCGCCGGGTGGAGGCCTACGTGCTCGACCGCGACGACCTCGACCTCTACGACCGGAGAGTGCGCGTCGACTTCAGCGCCCGCCTGCGGGCGACGCTGCGCTTCGAGAGCGTGGCCGAGCTGGTGACCCAGATGGACCAGGACGTGGCCGCGGCCCGCAAGCTCACCTCCCGGAACTGACTCCCCGGAACCGGGAGCGGGGCGCCGACGGGGGCCACTGGTAGCCTCGGGCCCATCGGGTAGAGACCCGCAGCCCCCGTGCCCTGGACCGGGGGCGGTAGCCCATGGAGCACGCAAGGGAGCACCCCCGCCGACATGGCCCTCGACACCGCAACGAAGAAGCAGATCCTCACCGAGTACGGCACGAGCGAGAACGACACGGGTTCGCCCGAGGCCCAGGTCGCCCTGCTGACCAAGCGCATCTCCGGCCTCACCGAGCACCTGAAGACCAACCGGCACGACCACCACAGCCGCCGTGGCCTGCTGCTGCTGGTCGGCCGTCGCCGCCGGCTGCTGCAGTACCTCGCCAAGAAGGACATCGGCCGTTACCGCCAGCTCATCGAGCGACTCGGCCTGCGCCGCTAGCTCCGAGGACGGGGAGCGATCCCACCCGCACCACCCGCACCGCAACGAGCAACACCGCATCGAGCAGTCCCGCATCGAGCAGCACCGACAGAGACCCACCCACGGCGGAGCCGCCGCGATGGGCCGTCGCCGGTCCTCGGTAGTGGCTTCCGGGTACCAGACCGAAGGCTGCGGCTCCGCCGCGGCACCAGGCCCCCGGGCGCCTCCATCGAAGGCCGGCCCCCATGCCCGCGCCGCGCCCGCCTCCGGCACACCAGGAGGACGACCCATGGAGGGTCCCGAGATTCTCACCAGCGAGGCCGTGCTCGACAACGGCAGCTTCGGCGTGCGCCGCGTGCGCTTCGAGACCGGCCGCCTCGCCCGCCAGGCCGGCGGCAGCGTCGTCGCCTCCCTCGACGACGAGACCACCCTGCTGTCCGCGACGAGCGCGTCGAAGTCCCCGCGCGAGCAGTTCGACTTCTTCCCGCTCACCGTCGACGTCGAGGAGCGCATGTACGCGGCCGGGCGCATCCCCGGCTCGTTCTTCCGCCGGGAGGGCCGGCCCAGCGAGGACGCGATCCTCACCTGCCGGCTCATCGATCGGCCGCTGCGGCCCTCGTTCACCAAGGGCCTGCGCAACGAGGTCCAGGTCGTCGTCACCGTGCTCTCCCTGAACCCCGACGACCTGTACGACGTGCTGGCGATCAACGCCGCGTCGGCCTCCACCCAGCTCGCCGGCCTGCCGTTCAGCGGCCCGATCGG
>JALYMT010000254.1 GCA_030773555.1 Actinomycetota bacterium
TCGTGGCGGTGACGTGCTCGCGGATGGCGGCGGCGACGCCGGCGCCGCCGGGCACGGCGAGACTGCCGCCCTCGCAGAAGTCGTGCTGCACGTCGACCACAACCAGAGCCCGGGTCGCAGCTGCTTCGGTCACGGTGACTCCTCGTAGTACGTCGGAATCGCGGGCTCGCCCCGCGAGAGCTGGCTCGCCGTCAGCGGCAGCTCGGCGCGCGCCCGGCGGTGCCGGTCACGGGCGGCCTCGACCGGCTCGGAGCCGACCACCTCCCCGTCGCGCACGAGGGGGACGAGCAGGGGCCGGTCCTCGCCGGTGCTCGTCGCCTCGGCGGTGACCACGGCGTCGGTGACCACGGCGCCGGTGACCAGCTCGGCGACCGCGGTCCCGGACCGGTCGCGGCGGCGCTGTGCGTACTTGCGCCCCCCTCGGGTGGGCTTGCCGGCGCTGCGCTTGGCCACCGGCACGAGCGGCGAGTCGGCGTCGTCGCCGGCCGCGCGGGCCACCAGCTTGTAGACCAGGCCGGCGGTCGGGGCCCCGCTGCCCGTCACCAGCGACGTGCCCACCCCGTAGCCGTCGACCGGGGCCGCGGTCAGGGCGGCGATGGCGTACTCGTCGAGATCCCCGGTGACGACGATGCGGGTGCCGGTGGCGCCCAGGGCGTCGAGCTGCCGGCGCACCTCGGAGGCCTGCTCCAGCAGGTCACCGGAGTCGATCCGCACCGCTCCCAGCTCCGGGCCGGCCACCTCGACGGCGAGCCGGACGGCCTCCCGTACGTCGTAGGTGTCGACGAGCAGGGCCGTGCCGCTGCCCAGGGCCTCGACCTGCGCGGTGAACGCCTCGCGCTCGCTGTCGTGGAGCAGCGTGAAGGCGTGCGCGCTCGTACCGGTCGTGGGGATGCCGTGGCGGCGCCCGGCCTCCAGGTTCGACGTGGCGGTGAAGCCGGCGAGGTAGGCCGCGCGGGCCGCCGCGACCGCCGCCAGCTCGTGCGTGCGGCGGGAGCCCATCTCGATGCAGGGCCGACCGTGCGCGGCGCCGACCATGCGGCTCGCTGCGGAGGCGACCGCGGAGTCGAAGTTGAGGATCGACAGGACGAGGGTCTCGAGGACCACGGCTTCGGCGAAGCTGCCCTGCACGACCAGCAGCGGCGAGCCCGGGAAGTAGCACTCGCCCTCGGGATAGCCCCACACGTCGCCCCGGAAGCGGTAGGCGGCGAGCCACCGGCAGGTCGCCTCGTCGACGACACCCGCCCGGTTCAGGTGCTCCAGCTCCGCCGGCCCGAAGGAGAAGTGCTCGATCGCCTCGAGCAGCCGGCCCGTACCGGCCACCACGCCGTAGCGCCGCCCGTGCGGCAGCCGCCGCGCGAACACCTCGAACGTCGAGCGCCGCGCGGCCCGCCCGCTGCGCAGCGCGGCCTGCAGCATCGTCAGCTCGTAGTGGTCGGTGAGCAACGCGCTCGAGGGGTCACTCACCCACAGAATCCTAGGAGCGCTTTGGACCCGGCCGCCCGGACGGGCACGATGGTCGTATGTCGGTCGCGCCCGTGGAGCTCGAGCGGCCGGACGCCGACGAGGTCGTCGTACCGGACCTGCCCTGGGTCACGATCGTGTGGAACGACCCGGTGAACCTGATGTCATACGTGACGTACGTGTTCCAGCAGCACTTCGGCTATCCGAAGGAGAAGGCCACCCGGCTGATGCGCGACGTGCACGAGAAGGGCAAGGCGGTGGTCTCGTCCGGCAGCCGCGAGGAGATGGAGCGCGACGTGGAGGCCATGCACGGCTACGGGCTGTGGGCCACGCTGCAGAAGGACGACTGAGCCGGGTGGCGGCAGCGACCCGCTTCCGGCCCGGCCGCGGCGCCGTGACCGTCGTCCTCGGCGACGACGTGCTGCTGCTCCGCGAGCTCCTCGAGCAGCTGCTCGGCCTGCTGGGACCCGAGGAGACCGACGCCGCGGCCGACCCGCTGGAGGCCGCCCTCGGCATCGGTGGCGCGACCGAGGCTCCCGCCGACCCCGCGCTCGCCCGCCTGCTGCCCGACGGCTACCGCGAGGACCCCGAGGCGGCCGCCGAGTTCCGCCGCTACACAGAGACCGGGTTGCGCGAGGCCAAGCGCGCCGCCGCCCGCACGGCCCTCACCACCCTCGCCCGCGCCGGGCGCCGGCACCGCCTGCACCAGGACGAGGCGCAGGCCTGGCTGCGAGCCCTGAACGACCTGCGCCTCACCCTCGGCACCCGGCTCGGGGTCAGCGAGGACTGGGACGCCCACGCCGCCGCCCTGCCCGAGGACGATCCCCGCCGCTACGGCTTCGCGGTGTACGACCACCTGACCTGGCTGCAGGAGTCCCTCGTGCAGGCCCTCATGCGCACCTGACCGCCCCTCTGCGCACGCCCCTCACACCCCTCGCCCCCCGCCCGGATGATCCGGGAGGATCGTGCGTCGCCAGGTCGGGCGAGTCTCCCTGATCATGCCCGGGGGCGCACGCGGCCGTGCAGGACGGGCCGCAGGGCCGCAGGCGCCCGGTCCACCCGCGACGGGTGAAGACCGCGCCCACCTGGGCCGCGGTGGCGCACGGGCTCCCGGCGGCGTCCTCCCAGCCGTAGCGCAGCGTGATCCAGCCTTCGACCTCGTGCGCGTTGTCGCGCCGCCGGTCGGCTTTCGTGCGCTCCCGATGCCAGCGCCAGCCATCGAGCTCGACGGGCGGGAGCAGGGGTTGCGGCGGGGGACAGCCGCAGCCGTCATGATCCGGGAGGTCCGTCCCCCTCCTGGTCGGACAGGCCTACCTGATCATGGCGCGGTGCGGGCGCGGTGCGGGCGACGTGGCCGGGCTCCGTAGGCTCGGCTGCGTGGGGGACGATCCGATCGGCATCTTCGACTCTGGGGTCGGCGGGCTCACCGTGGCCCGGGCGATCCTCGACCAGCTGCCGCACGAGCAGCTGGTCTACGTCGCCGACACCGCCCACTTCCCGTACGGTCCGAAGCCCATCGCCGAGGTGCGGGCCTGCGCTCTCGACGTCATGGACCAGCTCGTCCTGCACGGCGTGAAGATGCTGGTGATCGCGTGCAACTCCGCCAGCGCGGCGGTGCTGCGCGACGCCCGCGAACGCTACGACGTGCCGGTCGTCGAGGTGATCCAGCCGGCGGTGCGCCGCGCGGCGGCCGCGACCCGCAACGGGCACGTCGGCGTGATCTGCACGCAGGCCACCAAGACCAGCAGGGCCTACGACGACGCGTTCGCCGCCGCGCCGCACGTGACGCTCACCGCCCAGGCCTGCCCCCGCTTCGTGGAGTTCGTCGAGGCCGGCGTCACCGGTGGCGAGGAGCTGATCAAGGTGGCCCGGGAGTATCTCCAGCCGGTGGTGGACGCCGGCGTCGACAGCTTGATCCTCGGCTGCACGCACTATCCGCTGCTCACCGGCGTGATCTCCTACGTGGTCGGCGACGGCGTGACCCTGGTGAGCAGCGCCGACGAGACGGCCAAGGACGTCTACCGCACCCTGCTCGCGCATGACCAGCTGCGCGACGGCTCCCGGCTCCCGCCCACCCACTCGTTCTCGGCCACCAGCAACGTTGCGGCCTTCCGCGAGATCGGGCGCCGTTTCCTCGGCCCGGAGATCCTCGCCGACGCGGTCGCGTGACCCCCCGCCGCGCATGAGGCTCACCATCATCGGCTGCTCGGGCTCGTTGCCCGGCCCCGAGGGCCCGGCGTCGTGCTACCTGCTGGCGGCCGACGGCTTCCGCATGGTGCTCGACCTCGGCAACGGCTCCCTGGGGGCACTCCAGCGCAGCGTCGACCTCGACGCCCTCGACGCCGTGCTGCTCAGCCACCTCCACGCCGACCACTGCCTCGACCTGTGCTCCCTCTACGTCGCGCGCACCTACCACCCCACCGGACGGCGGCCCGCGCTGCCCGTCTTCGGCCCCGCCGGCACCGCCGACCGGCTCGGCCGGGCGTACGGGGCCGCCGCCGCGCAGGGCGTCGAGAGCGCCTTCTCCTTCCGGAGCTGGCGAGCGTGGCAGCCGTACGAGATCGGTCCGTTCACGGTCACGGTCGGGCCGGTCTTCCACTCCACGGACGCGTACGGGATCCGCGTGCAGCACGAGGGCACGGTGCTGGCCTACTCCGGCGACACCGACGCCTGCCCGGAGCTGGTGGAGCTCGCCCGCGACGCCGACCTGCTGCTGTGCGAGGCCAGCTACGAGGAGGGGCAGAAGACGGCGCCCGGGGTGCATCTGACCGGGCGCGAGGCCGGCGCGCAGGCGACCGCCGCGGGCGCTCGCGCCCTGGTGCTCACCCACGTGCCGCCGTGGAACGACCGCGACCGCGCCCGCGCGGGAGCCGCCGAGACCTACCGCGGCGCGCTCGAGGCCGCCCGCCCCGGAGCCGAGTACGACGTCTAGGCCGCCGGCGATCTAGGCTGCCTGGCGTGTCACGCTCCGACGGACGCCTGCCCGAGGCCCTGCGACCCGTGCGCCTGACGCGCGGCTGGCTCGAGCAGGCCGAGGGGTCGGTGCTGGTGGAGTTCGGCCGCACGCGGGTGTTGTGCGCGGCCAGCGCGAGCGAGGGCGTCCCGCGTTGGCGCAAGGGCAGCGGGCAGGGTTGGGTGACCGCGGAGTACGCGATGCTGCCCCGTGCGACCAACACCCGCAGCGACCGCGAGAGCGTGAAGGGCCGCATCGGGGGGCGCACTCACGAGATCTCCCGGCTCATCGGGCGGTCCCTGCGCGCCGTCGTGGACTACCGGGCCCTTGGGGAGAACACCATCACCCTCGACTGCGACGTGCTGCAGGCCGACGGGGGCACGCGGACCGCCGCGATCACCGGGGCGTACGTCGCACTCGCCGACGCCGTGGCCTGGCTGGGAGAGCGGGGCGCGCTGCGCGGGCAGGCGCTGACCGGCTCCGTGGCGGCGGTCAGCGTCGGGGTGATCGACGGGGAGCCGCGCCTCGACCTGCACTACGAGGAGGACGTGCGCGCCGGCACCGACATGAACGTGGTGATGACCGGCGACGGGCGCTATGTCGAGGTGCAGGGCACCGCCGAGGGCGCGCCCTTCGACCGGGCGTTGCTCGACGGGCTGCTCGGGCTGGCCGCCGCCGGCTGCGCCGAGCTCACGCGGCTGCAGCAGGAGGCGCTGGGCGGATGAGCACGGTCCCCCGGCTCGTGCTGGCCACCCGCAACGCCGGCAAGGTCGCCGAGCTGGAGCGCATCCTCGGTGCCGCCGGCCTGCAGGTCGACCTGCTGGGGGTGGACGCGTTTCCCCAGGTCCCCGAGGTGCCCGAGACCGGGCTCACCTTCGCCGAGAACGCGCTCCTCAAGGCGATGGCGGTGGCCGCGGCAACCAGCCTGCCGGCCGTGGCCGACGATTCCGGCCTGTGCGTGGACGCGATGAACGGCATGCCGGGCATCTTCAGCGCCCGCTGGGCGGGGCGCCACGGCGACGACCAGGCCAACCTCGAGCTGCTGCTGGCCCAGCTCGCCGAGATTCCCGAGGGGCGGCGTACGGGTCACTTCGCCTGCGCCGCGGCGCTCGCGCTGCCCTCCGGCGAGCAGCGCGTGGCCGAGGGCCGGCTCGACGGCGACATCTGCCGGGCCCCCCGCGGTTCGGGTGGCTTCGGCTACGACCCCGTCTTCGTCCCGCAGGGGGAGCGGCGGACGACCGCGGAGCTGGCGCCGGGGGAGAAGGACGCCATCAGTCACCGGGGCCGCGCCTTCCGCGCGCTGGCGACGGTCGTCGCCGAGCTGCTGCCGGTGCCCACGACCTGATCCCGGCCGCGGCTGCCGGTCCGGCGTGTCGCCAGCTCCGCCGAGCTGGGAAGCGCCACGATACCCAGCGTCATCTGTTGGCCGAATCGGCAGCCCGGCCGACGGGTGCTCCAGTCCCGGGGGGGGGG
>JALYMT010000255.1 GCA_030773555.1 Actinomycetota bacterium
CCTGCCAGAGGGCGCGGACGACGGCGAGCTGGCGGGGCCGGCGGACCCGGTGCAGCCCGGAGGTGCGCCGCCAGGGCTCCGCGCGGGGGGCCGGCGCAGGGGCGGCGAGGACGGCGGCGAACTCCTCGTACGCCCACTCGAGCTTGCCCGCCTCGGCCAGCTGCTCCTCGAGGGCGTCGCGCAGCTCGAGGAGCACCTCCACGTCGAGGGCGGCGTAGCGCAGCCACGGCTCGGGCAGTGGGCGGGTGGACCAGTCGGCCGCCGAGTGACCCTTCTCCAGGCCGTAGCCCAGGACCTCCGCGACCATGGCGGCCAGTCCGACGCGGGGAAACCCCAGGAGGCGGCCGGCGAGCTCGGTGTCGAAGATTCGCCGCGGTCGCATGCCCTCGACCGCCAGGCAGGGCAGGTCCTGGCTGGCCGCGTGCAGCACCCACTCGGTGTCGGCCAACGCCGCGCCCAGCTCGGCAAGGCCGTCGAAGGGCAGTGGGTCGACCAGGGCCGTGCCCGCGCCCTCGCGGCGCAGCTGCACCAGGTAGGCGCGCGAGGTGTAGCGGTAGCCGCCCGCGCGCTCGGCGTCCACCGCGACCGGGCCGGAGCCCTCGGCGAAGCGCGCGACCGTCTCCCGCAGCGCCTCGGGCGTGACGACGGGATCGGGCACGCCGTCGCGGGGTTCGAGCAGCGGGATGACCGCGGGCAGCTCGCTGGTCTCCTGCGCGGCGTCGGTCACGGCGTCCACGGTACGTGGATCGGCGGGAGGTGCCGGGAAGGCGGATCGGCCGCTCCCCGCGCGGCGTGGCGCGAGGGTCAGGAGATGACCCCGGCCCGCAGGGCCACCATGACCATCTCCGCACGGTCGCCGGTACCGAGCTTGCGGGCGATCCGGGCCAGGTGGCTCTTCACGGTCAGCGCGGACAGCCCGAGGGCGTCGCCGATGTCCTTGTTGGTCTTGCCCCGGGAGACGAGCTGGAGCACCTCGATCTCGCGCGCGGAGAGCCCCTCGGGCCCGCCCGCGACTCCCCGCCCGCGGGCAGCGCCCGGGCCGGCCGAGGACGGCTGCCCCGAGACGAGGAAGCTGCGCACGCCGGCGGCCAGGGCGGCACGAACGGTGTAGGGGTCGTCGAGCGGGGAGAGCACCAGGCCGCGGGTCCAACCGGAGGCCCGCAGTTCGGAGACGAGAGACAGTCCGGAGCCGTCGGGCAGGGTCAGGTCGACGACGAGCAGCTCACGCGGGCCCGTGGTGGCCGCGCGCACCCGGGCCTCGGCCGCGCTCGCTGCCTCGACCACCTCCACGGCGCCGAGAGCCTCGAGACCGCGGACGACGGCCGTACGCGAGAACGGGTCGACGACGACGACGAGCGCGGAGAAGCGGGTGCCGCCGCCGGCCGGGAGGCCGGAAAACCCGTACGTTCGGCCACCGCGGTCACGGAGCCCCCCTGGTGCATCCTGCCGTGGTGACTTCGGCTGCACCGGCGGCTCTAGCTGACCATCGGCCGGGGCCCGGGGGGTCTGTAGAGAATTTCCGGGACGCCGCTCAGGCCGGCGAACCGTCGGAGAAGGAGCGTGGCGGCAGTCCCGCGGCCGCGCACAGCAGCTCGCACCAGGCGGTGACGTGCCGCCCCAGCTCCGCGTCGACCGGTGTCCAGGACGCCCGGATCTCCACGCCGGAGGACCCGCCCTCCTCGTCCATCGTCCCGAAGCTCTCACTCACCACCCTCGTCACCGTGCCGCTGGCGGCGACGTGAGCGGCGTCGCTGCGCTCGAGGGACTCCAGCAGCCACTGCCAGCCGACCCCGGGGAGGAAGGGGTCCATCGCGATCTCGGGCTCCAGGGCGGCGCGGACGAAGGTGACCAACCGGAAGGCGCCCTGCCAGGTGTCGTGCCCCTCGGGATCGTGCAGCACCACGAGGCGACCGCTGGCCAGCTCGACGTCCTCGGCATCGACGACCTCGCCCGTCATCGCCAGGGCGTACGGGGCCAGGCGCAGCGGAGCGGGCGCCTCGGCGAGCACGACCTCCGGTCGCGTCGTGCTCTCCCGCACGCTCTCCACGGCGATGCGGAACTGCTCCGGCAGCTCCTCCTCGGGGGTCCGGGCCGCCATGCGGGCAGGGTATGCCCCGCCCTGCTGCCCGGGGGCGAGCGCCCGTGCCTCCCGGCGTGTCCCGCGTGCTTCGCCCGCGTGCTGTCCCGGCTCAGGCCGAGCGCAGCAGCACGGGGGTGGGACGGCGTCCGGGCCGGGGCACGTCGTGGGTGACGACCCGGAGCACGGCCGAGCCGCAGTCCAGACACATCCACTCGGGGCAGTCGCTGGCGTGCCCCTCGACGCACTCGGGCTGGACGAAGCTCTGCTCCTGCGCGCACTCCACGCAGAACTGCTGCAGGGTGAGGACGGTCGGCACAGGCACCTCCGGGGCGCGGAATGACACCAGAGTAATTCACGCCCCCGACAGAACGCACGCGCCGCCCTCGTCCGCAATGCCGTGGCAGCATGCGGGCGTGCTCTCCACCCCGGCCGACTCCGTCCTGGTGCGGGCCTGCCGTCGGCAGCCCGTGCCGTACACCCCCGTCTGGTTCATGCGGCAGGCCGGCCGCGCCCTGCCCGAGTACCGCCGGCTCCGGGCCGGCGTGAGCATGCTCGAGTCCTGCATGCGCGCCGACCTGATCACCGAGATCACGCTGCAGCCCGTCCGCCGTTACGGCGTCGACGCCGCGATCTTCTTCAGCGACATCGTGCTGCCGCTCAAGGCCGTCGGGGTCGACCTGGACATCAAGCCCGGCGTCGGACCCGTGCTGGCCAACCCGGTGCGCAGCGAGCGCGACCTCGAGCAGTTGCGTCCGCTCGAGCCCGACGACGTGGGCTACGTGACCGAGGCCGTGCAGGCCCTCACGGGTGAGCTGGGGGACGTCCCCCTCATCGGCTTCGCGGGCGCGCCCTTCACCCTCGCCTCCTACCTCGTCGAGGGCGGCCCCTCGAAGAACCACGAGCACACCAAGGCGATGATGTACGGCGCACCGGCGCTCTGGGCGGCGCTCCTGGAGCGCCTGGGCGACATCAGCACGGCGTTCCTACGGGTGCAGGCGGAGGCCGGGGCGAGCGCGCTGCAGCTGTTCGACTCGTGGGCCGGCGTGCTCTCCGAGCGTGACTACCGGCGCCACGTGCTGCCGCACAGCACACGCGTTCTCGGCGCCCTCGCCGACCTCGGGGTGCCCCGGATCCACTTCGGCGTGGGGACCGGCGAGTTGCTGCCGGCCATGGGCGAGGCCGGCGCCGACGTGGTCGGCGTCGACTTCCGCGTGGACCTCGACGAGGCGGCACGCCGGGTCGGACCGGGCCGCGCGCTGCAGGGCAATCTCGACCCGGCCGTCGTGTTCGCACCCTGGCCGGCGGTCGAGGCGAAGGTGCGCGAGATCCTGCGCGCCGGTGCGGCCGCCGAGGGCCACGTGTTCAATCTGGGCCACGGTGTGCTGCCCGACAGCGATCCCGACGTGCTGGCCCGGATCGTCGACCTGGTGCACGACGCCTCGACCCGCTGACCCGGCCGAGCCGGCTCCACGGTTGCGAAAGCCGCGATCAAAAAGTACGGGTCCCTGTGCTTTGTCCCCTGCACGTCGGGTAATCCGTCGTCCGGACACACAGGGAAGGGAGTCTTGATGATTACTGAGGATCAGGCACGCGAGCTTCTTGGCCGCGACGCCTATGGCCCTGGCGGGGACAAGATCGGCAAGATCGGCCAGATCTTCCTCGACGACCAGACCGGGCAGCCGGAGTGGGTGACGGTGCACACCGGCCTGTTCGGCTCGAAGGAGAGCTTCGTTCCGCTGGCCGACGCGCAGTTCACGGGCGAGGGGCTCACGGTCCCCTACGACAAGGACAAGATCAAGAGCGCGCCGAGCGTGGACGTGGACGCGGGACACCTGTCCCAGCAGGAGGAGGGGGAGCTCTACTCCTACTACGGCATGCAGTACACCGAGGCGACCAGCGACAGCGGCCTGCCGGCCGGTGGCGTCGGCGGCACGACCGGCACGCAGACCAGCGAGTTCGCCACCGGAACCGCGGCGGGCACCGGCATCGCGGCGGGAACCGGTACCTCGGCGACCAGCGGTACGTCGGCGACCAGCGGTACGTCGGCGACCAGCGGTCGGGGCGTCGTGGGCGACGACCTCTCCGGGCCGGAGACCGACGAGGCGATGACGCGCTCGGAGGAGCAGCTGCGGGTCGGTACGCAGCGGGTGGAGGCCGGGCGCCTACGCCTGCGCAAGTACATCGTGGCCGAGCAGGTACAGCAGACCGTGCCGGTGACGCGTGAAGAGGTTCGCATCCAGCGCGAGCCCATCACCGACGCCAACGTCGGCTCCGCGATGAGCGGTCCCGCCCTCAGCGAGGAGGAGCACGAGGTCGTCCTTCACGAGGAGCGGCCGGTGGTGGAGAAGGAGGTCGTTCCCGTCGAGCGGGTGCGCGTCGATGTGGACACCGTCCAGGAGCAGGTCACCGTGCGCGACCAGGTCCGCAAGGAGGAGATCGAGCTCGTCGAGGAGGGCACCACGACGGGTGGCCTGTCCGGTACCACCGGTACGGGCACGTCGGGCACCGGCACCTCGGCCACCGGCGACGACGACCGTGGCCTGCTCGACAAGGCCAAGGATGCCCTCGGGCGCGGTGACGGCAACTCGACGCGCTGAGGTTCCATCGCTCGCGCGATAGGTAGGCACCGAACGGGCCGCGTCGCGGCCCGTTCGCTTGTCCGGGGCCGGCTGCCGTCCGCGGGCGACGTAGAGTCCGCTGCCGTGATCGGCCCCCCTCCGCCCCGCCGGGTTGTGGTCGTCGGCGGCGGCATCAGCGGCCTCGCTGCTGCCCGGGCGCTGCGCCGCACGGCGGGGGTGGCACTGCAGGTGGTGCTGCTGGAGGCGAGTGTCCACCTCGGGGGCAAGCTGCGGGTGTCCGAGGTGGCAGGGGTGCCGGTCGACGAGGGTGCGGAGGCGATGCTCGCCCGGCGGCCGGAGGGCCTGCGCCTGGCCCGCGATGCCGGCCTGCACACCGCGGTCGTGACCCCGGCCAGCACCGCGGCCGGCGTCTGGACCCGCGGGACCCTGCGTCCGCTGCCCGCCGGTCAGGTGCTGGGGATCCCGGGTGACCTGCGCGCGCTGGCGAGCTCGCGGGTGCTGACGCCCGCCGAGCTGGGCCGCGCAACTGTCGACCTGGTGCTGCCGGCGAGCCCGCTCGTCGGCAGCGACCCAGGCGAGGACGTCGCGGTCGGCGGCTACGTGGCCGCGCGCCTCGGGCGGGCGGTCGTTGACCGGCTGGTCGAGCCCCTGCTGGGTGGCGTCTACGCCGGTCGCGCCGACGCGATCTCCCTGGCCGCCGCGGTGCCGCAACTCGCGGCCGCGGCCCGGGCCGAGCGCTCCCTGATCCGGGCCGCCCGGCGGGTACGCGCGGGGGCCTCCGCCCCGGAGTCGCCGGTCTTCGCGTCCCTGCGGGGCGGTCTCGGGCAGCTGCCCGCGGCCGTCGCCGCGGCCAGCGGTGCCGAGATCCGCACGGGCAGCACGGTCCGCGAACTCGGTCGCACGGCAACGAGCTGGCGGCTGGCCATCGGGTCGGCCCGCGCGCCCGAGATCCTCGAGGCGGACGCTGTGGTGCTGGCGGTGCCGGCCGGTGTCGCTGCGCGCCTGCTCGCACCGGTCGCGCCGGCGAGCGCGGCAGAGCTCGCGCCGATCGAGTACGCCAGCGTGGCCATCCTCACGCTCGCCTACCCGTCGTCGGCAGCCGCGGGTGCGCTCCCGGGCTCGGGCTTCCTCGTCCCGCCCGTCGAGGGGCGCACGGTCAAGGGCGCGACCTTCAGCAGCAGCAAGTGGGGCTGGTACGCCGACGTCGCGCCCGGCCTCGTCGTCGTGCGGCTGTCCCTCGGCCGCCACGGCGAGGAGGCCGACCTGCAGCGCGAGGACGCCGACATCATCACCCGGGCCGCCGGCGAGCTCGCCGAGGCCACCGGCGTGCGCGGGCGACCGGTCGACGCGCGGGTGACGCGGTGGGGCGGTGCGCTGCCCCAGTACGCCGTCGGTCACCTCGACCGGGTGCGCCGCGCGCGGGCGGGGCTGGCGGGCCTGCCGACGCTCGCGGTCTGCGGCGCCGCGTACGACGGCATCGGCGTGCCCGCCTGTATCGCCTCGGGGGAGGCCGCCGCAGCCACCGTCCTGTCGGGGCTGTCCGCCGGCGTGCCGGCGCCCGCGGTTGTCAGGGAGAATGAGTTCCATGGCTGATGCAGCGACGACAGCGGGCGGGCCGGCCTCCCGCGCACCTCGGGCCCGCGACCTCAACACGCGGATCCGCTACACGATGTGGTCGGTCTTCCGGGTGCGCGAGCCACTGCCGGAGGACCGCGCCGCGCTGCTCGACGAGATCGAGCAGCTTCTCGAGCAGCTCGGCCAGAAGGACGTGGTGGTCCGCGGTACCTACGACGTCAGCGGCCTGCGCGCCGACGCCGACTTCATGATCTGGTGGCACGCGCCGTCGTCCGACGACCTGCAGGAGGCCTACGCGCGCTTCCGGCGCACCCGGCTGGGCCGGGCGTGCGAGCCGGTCTGGTCGGTGGCCGCCCTGCATCGGCCCGCGGAGTTCAACAAGGGCCACATCCCCGCGTTCCTCGCCGACGAGGAGCCGCGTGCATACGTCTGCGTCTACCCCTTCGTACGCTCGTACGAGTGGTATCTGCTCGAGGACTCCGAGCGCCGCGGCATGCTGGCCGAGCACGGGCTGATGGCCCGGGACTATCCCGACGTGCGCGCCAACACCGTCTCGGCCTTCGCCCTGGGCGACTACGAGTGGCTGCTGGCGTTCGAGGCCGACGAGCTGCACCGCATCGTCGACCTCATGCGCCACCTGCGGGGCAGCACCGCCCGCCGGCACGTCCGCGAGGAGGTGCCGTTCTACACCGGCCGCCGCAAGCCGATCGCCGAGATCGTCGCCGCGCTGCCCTGACCCGAGCGTCCGCGGCGCGCGGTCAACGCGAGGAGGTGGGCTCCAGGCGGATGCTCACCGAGTTGATGCAGTAGCGGTCACCGGTGGGGGTCTGCGGGGCGTCCTCGAAGACGTGCCCGAGGTGGGAGCCGCAGCGCCGGCAGCGCACCTCGGTACGCGCCATGCCGTGCGAGCGGTCCTCGATGAGCTCGACCGCCTCCGACTCGCTGGGCTCGAAGAACGACGGCCAGCCGCAGTGGGAGTCGAACTTGGTGTCGCTGCGGAAGAGCTCCTGGCCGCAGGCCCGGCAGGTGTAGACGCCGACGGCCTTGGTGTCGACGTACTCCCCGCTCCACGGGCGCTCGGTGCCCGCCTGACGCAGCACGGCGTACTCCTCCCGGCTGAGCTCGGCGCGCCACTGCTCGTCGGACTTCTGCACCTCGTACGCGGGGGACTGCTGCTGGGAACTCATGGACGGAACGGTACGGGACCGGCTAAAGCCCATCCCCTTGATGAGCTGTTTAGATTACTCAGGGTTACAGATGACCGCTCGGCGGTGAACACTGGAGAAGTGGCGGCGCCGTCCGGGAGCTGCCGTGCAATCCGACCAGAAGGGCCGGGTGGGCTCGGTGCACCTCAATCTTGCCGGCAGTCTGCTGCGCCGCATCGTCCTCGTGCTGACCCTTGTCATGGTGGCGCTGCTGAGCCTCGTCGTGCTGGTCGACCCCGCCCGGGCCCAGGAAGCGGCCGGGGCGGCACCGCGCGCCACCACCGCCCCGGCCCCGGCCTCGGCCCCGCGCACGGTGACCGTACGGGCGGGGGAGGACGGCTCGCTGACGATGCCCAGCACCCTGCGGCCCGGGCGCTACCGGTTCGTGGTGACCGGTGACTCCTGCGCCTGCGTGCAGGCGGCCAAGGTCCTGCGCAGCTACGGTAAGGAGCGGTTCTTCTCCGACGTCGTGGGCTCCTCGGCGGCGGCCGCCCAGCGGGTCTCGACCCGGGTGCGCTTCGTCGGTGGGACGAACAGCGGCCCGGGCAGGTCGGCGGTCTTCTACGCCACGCTCTCGAGCGGCCGCTACTGGTTCTACACCCCCTTCGCCGCCGACAGCCCCGGTCTGGTGCGCACGGTCACCGTGGCTGGCACCGTCCGCAGCTCCTCCGCGCCGTCGGTCGCGGCGACGATCACCAGCACGGGCGGCGCGCTGAGCGGCTCGGCGGCCGCACCGCTGCGGGGCAACCTGCTGGTGCGCAACCGGGGCACGGCGGCGCGCCAGGTCGTGCTCGTGCAGCTCGCGCGCGGGCGGACCCTGGCGGACGCCCGCCGGTGGCTGAACGACCCGGAGCCCGACGGCGCGTCCCCGCTGACCGAGGTGCAGACCGCCACTGCGGTGATCGGGCCCCGTGCGCAGATGGTGTGGGGCTACGACCTGCCTGCGGGCACCTACGTGGCCATCTCCTATCTCCCGTACGGCGGGGAGACCCCCTTCGCCGGCGCCCGCCTCACCACGCTGCGGCTCGGCTGAGGCCCCCCCGGCCTGATCGCCCTGCACCGGACGGGCAGGCAGTACGGTCGGGCCATGCCCACGCCGTCGGTCGAGGTCGAGGTCGGCGACCGGGTGGTGCGGATCACCAATCCCGACCGGATCTACTTCTCGGCTCGGGGCGAGACCAAGCTCGACCTTGTCCAGTACTACCTGTCGGTGGGCGAGGGCATCGTGCGGGCACTGCGGGAACGGCCCTGCATGCTGCAGCGCTATCCCGACGGCGCCGACGGCGAGCGCGTCTACCAGAAGCGGGTCCCGGCGCACCACCCCGAGTGGCTGCAGACGGTCCGGGTGCGCTTCCCCAGCGGGCGGCACGCCGACGAGCTGTGCGTGACCTCCCTGGCCGACGTGATCTGGTGCGTGCAGATGTCGACCCTGGAGTTCCACCCCTGGCACTCCCGCCGCCGTGACACCGAGCACCCGGACGAGCTGCGCATCGACCTCG
>JALYMT010000256.1 GCA_030773555.1 Actinomycetota bacterium
GCACTAGCCTGCCCGACGCCGACCGTCCGCCTCCCGCCGGAGCGTCCCGTGCTCGTCGTCACCCGCTACGCCGTCCCCGAGTCGCAGGGCGCCGATTTCCGCGAGCGCGCCGGGGTGGCGCTGCGCAGCCTCGCCGCCCGGCCCGGCTACCTGCGCGGCCGGCTGGGCCGCGCCACCGAGGACCCGACCCGCTGGGTCCTCGCCACGGAGTGGGAGAGCGTCGGCGCCTACCGGCGCGCCCTGTCCGCGTACGAGGTGCGGGTGAGCGCGGTCCCCCTGCTCTCCCAGGCGGAGGACGAGCCGAGCGCGTACGAGATCCTCGACGCCGGCGACGACGTCCTCGCCGAGGACGACGGGCGGACGCGCCGGGCGGCCGACGCCGACGTCATCGGCGTGGGGGAGGCGGCGGCGCCGTACGTGCCGACCGGGCTGGACGATGACGGGCCGGGCGATGACGGGTCGATCGGGATTTCGGCGGTGCGCGGCCGCTAGCCTGAAAGGCACCGGAGCGGGGCGCGCCCGCCGCCGGCCCCGCCGACCGCCAGCCGGATGGAGATTCGCCGTGCCCGCCGACACCGTCGAGAGCATCGTCAGCCTGAGCAAGCGCCGCGGCTTCGTCTATCCCTCCAGCGAGATCTACGGCGGCACCCGCTCCGCCTGGGACTACGGCCCGCTGGGCGTGGAGCTCAAGGAGAACGTCCGGCGGCAGTGGTGGAAGGCGATGGTGCAGGGCCGCGACGACGTGGTCGGCATCGACTCCTCGGTCATCCTCGCCCGCGAGGTATGGGAGGCCTCGGGGCACGTCGAGACCTTCGCCGACCCGCTCACCGAGTGCCAGTCCTGCCACAAGCGCTTCCGGGCCGACACCCTCGAGGAGGCCTACGAGACCAAGCACAAGCGGGCGCCCGAGAACGGGCTGCGCGACGTCAACTGCCCCAATTGCGGCACCAAGGGCGCGTTCACCGACCCGCGGATGTTCAACGGCCTGCTGCGTACCTACCTCGGCCCGGTGGAGAACGAGGAGGGCCTGCACTATCTGCGGCCCGAGACCGCGCAGGGCATCTTCGTCAACTTCCTCAACGTGCTGCAGTCGGCGCGGCGCAAGCCGCCGTTCGGCATCGCCCAGACCGGCAAGTCGTTCCGCAACGAGATCACCCCCGGCAACTTCATCTTCCGCACCCGCGAGTTCGAGCAGATGGAGATGGAGTTCTTCGTCAAGCCGGGCACCGACGCCGAGTGGCACGACTACTGGCTGCAGGAGCGCTGGAACTGGTACACGGGGCTCGGCCTGCGCGCGGAGAACCTGCGCTACTACGAGCATCCGGCGGAGAAGCGCTCGCACTACTCGACGCGCACCGTCGACATCGAGTACCGCTTCCGGTTCGGCGGCTCCGAGTGGGCCGAGCTCGAGGGCGTGGCCAACCGCACCGACTTCGACCTCACCGCGCACAGCAAGCACTCCGGGTCCGACCTGTCGTACTTCGACCAGGAGCAGGGCGAGCGCTGGATCCCCTACGTGATCGAGCCCGCCGCCGGCCTCACCCGGGCGGTGCTGGCGTTCCTGCTCGACGCCTACGCCGAGGACGAGGCGCCCAACGCCAAGGGACAGCTGGAGAAGCGCACCGTGCTGCGCCTCGACAAGCGCCTCGCACCGGTCAAGGCGGCGGTGCTGCCGCTCTCGCGCAACGCCGACCTCTCGCCCAAGGCGCGTGACCTGGCCGCCCGGCTGCGGCGCAGCTGGAACGTGGAGTTCGACGACGCGGGTGCGATCGGCCGGCGCTACCGCCGTCAGGACGAGATCGGCACCCCGTACTGCCTCACCGTCGACTTCGACACCCTCGAGGACTCCGCGGTGACTGTGCGCGACCGCGACACGATGGGCCAGGAGCGCATCGGGCTGGACGCGGTCGAGGGCTGGCTGCATGCCCGCCTCGGCCCCTGCTGACCCCGCCCGTGATTCTGCACTTCTCGTGTTGATCATTCAGATCCCGCGATGATCGAGCGCTACGCGCACCCCGTCTTCGCGGGCGTGTACGGGCTCGTCGCCGCGCTGCTGGAGCACGGCGAGGTCGGCCGCATGCGGTCCCGGCTGCTGGCCGGCGTGACCGGTCGGCTGCTCATCGTGGGCGCCGGGCCCGGGTACGACCTCGACCACGTGCCCGCCTCGGTCTCCCACGTCATCGCGCTCGAGCCCGGCGCGCCCATGCTGCGCCGGGCC
>JALYMT010000257.1 GCA_030773555.1 Actinomycetota bacterium
CGGCCGGGCCCGCGCCCGGGCGGTCGTCGTCGCCACCGACCCGCCCGCGGCCGCCGCGCTGGTGCCCCGGCTGCGCGTGCCGCCGATGAACGCGCTGACGACGCTCTACCACCTCGCGCCCGAACCGCCCACGTCCGCGTGCGCGCTGCACCTCGACGGTGACCGCCGCGGTCCCGTCGTCAACACCTCGATGATCAGCAACGTGGCGCCGTCGTACGCCCCGCTACGCACCCTGGTGTCGAGCAGCGTGGTCGGCGCACACGACGACGCGGCCAGCGAGCGGGCCGTGCGCGGCCACCTGACCCGCATCTACGGCACCGACACCTCGCGGTGGGAGCACGTACGCACGTACGCGCTGCCCTCCGCCCTGCCGGCCATGCCGCCGCCGCTGGACGTGCGCCAGCCGGTGCGCCTGGGCGCCGGGCTGTACGTCGCCGGCGACCACCGGGACACGGCCTCCATCCAGGGCGCGATGTCTCCGGACGCCGTGCCGCCCAGGCCGTCGTACGCGACCTGGGCGGCACGGCCCGCACCTAACGGCTGGTGACGAAGCGCTCGTTGGGCACGCAGTGGGTCATCGTCAGACCCTCCACGTCACGCGGCGGGTTCTTGCCGAGGTTGGCCAGCCGCTGCTGGTCCTCCTCGGTCAGCGTCTGGCTCTGCAGCGGCTCGAGGTGGCGGACGTCGTCCGGTGAGATGCCCAGGCCCTGGCCGACGCGCAGGCCCAGCTCGTTGTCGACGAGCAGAAAGTGCCACACCATGCGCTCCTGCACGGGGCGCACCGCCTGGCCGATGAGGGTGACGAAGTTGCCGACCAGGTCGTCCTTCTCCCACTGCTCCATCAGCTGGTAGCGCTGGCCGGCCTGCTTGTAGTCATTGGTCCGGGGGATGCGCTTGCGGGTGAGCCGGCCGGTGATCTCCGGGCCCTGCTCGTCGTGCGTGGGGTAGCTCGCCTCGCGCAGGCCGCCAGTGATCGAGGGCTCGTAGTTCACGTGCGGGTTCCCACCCACGTCGTCACGGCCGTACGACATCTGGCCGCCCTGCTGGTTGGTCGCCACGTGCGCGTTCTTGGCTGTGTTGACCGGCAGCTGCAGGTAGTTCGGACCGACGCGGTATCGCTGTGTGTCGGAGTACGAGAACGTCCGCCCGACCAGCATCTTGTCGTCGGAGAAGTCGAGACCGTCGACCAGCACGCCGGTGCCGAAGGCGATCTGCTCGTTCTCGGCGAAGAAGTCGGCGGGCATGCGGTCGAGCACGATGCGCCCCACCGGCTTGGCCGGGAACTCGTTCTCGGGCCAGGTCTTGGTGTCGTCGAGCGGGTCGAACTCGAGCTCGGGGTGGTCGTAATCGTCCATCATCTGGACGACCAGCTCCCACTCCGGGTAGTCGCCGCGCGCGACGGCGTCGTACAGGTCCTGCGTGGCGTGGCCGAGGTTCGTCGCCTGAATGTTGGCGGCGTCCTCCTCGGTCATGCTCTTGACGCCCTGCTTGGGCATCCAGTGGTACTTCACGAGCTTGCTCTCGCCCTGGGCGTTGACCCACTTGTAGGTGTTGACGCCGAAGCCCTGCTGGGTGCGGTAGTTGGCCGGGATGCCCCGCGGGCTGAACAGGTTCATCAGCATGTGCATCGCCTCGGGCGTCTGCGACATGAAGTCGAAGATCCGGCCCGGCTCCTGCCGGAACGTCACGGGGTCGGGCTTGAGCGAATGGATGACGTCGGGGAACTTGACCGCGTCGCGGATGAAGAAGACCGCGAGGTTGTTGCCGACGAGGTCCCAGTTGCCGTCCTCGGTGTAGAACTTGATCGAGAAGCCGCGGGGGTCGCGCGCGGTCTCGGCCGAGTCCCGCCCGCCGATGACGGTGGAGAAGCGCAACGCGACGTCGGTGCGCTTGCCCTGCTCGGAGAAGAGCTTGGCGCGGGTGAACTGCGCGATGGGCTCGTCACCCCACGCCCCGTACGCCTCGAAGTAGCCGTACGCGGTAACGCCGCGCGCGTGCACCACCCGCTCGGGGATGCGCTCGCGGTCGAAGTGGCTGATCTTCTCGAGGAACTGGTAGTTCTCCAGGGTGGCCGGGCCGCGGGCGCCGACGGTACGGGAGTTCTGGTTGTCGTAGACGGGGTGGCCCTGACGGTTGGTCAGGATGGGGCGCTCGTCGCCGGGCGCCGAGGTCTGACTCGCGACATCGGTCACGATGGTGCTCCTTCCAGAGGGGGTTGCGGGTTGGCCTGGCAGGCGGGACACAGGCCCCAGTAGGTGACCTCCGCCTGATCGATGACGAAGCCGTGGGTGGCGGCCGGCTCGAGGCAGGGCGCCGCGCCGACCGCGCAGTCGACGTCGGCCACGGCGCCGCAACTCCGGCAGACGACGTGGTGGTGGTTGTCGCGGGTGCGGGCCTCGAAGCGGGCGGCCGGGCTGCCCGCCGGCTCCACCCGGGCCGCCAGGCCGGAGGCGACGAAGGCGTGCAGCACGTCGTAGACGGCCTGGGTGGACACCGCGCCGAGGCGGACCCGCACGGCGGCGGTGACGTGCTCCGCGCTGACGTGCCCGCCGCGGAGCAGCTCCTCGAGCACCGCCAGGCGCGGCGCGGTCACCCGCAGCCCGGCCGCGCGCAGCGACTGCGCGGCGGCACCGGAGCTCGGCGGAGACGTCATCGCGGCCATCCTGACAGGAAGTCTGGAATCACTCAAGACTTGGAGCGGGTCGCGAGAAGCTCCAGGATGGGCGCCTGTGAGAATCCTCGCCACCTCCGGCGGCCTGCGCCGCGACGACCGCGACCAGCTGCACCCCTCCCCGCTGCTCGCCCGGGCGCTGCAGCTGACCGGCGCCGAGCGCCCCCGGCTGTGCTTCCTGCTCACCGCCGGCGGCGACGACCCGGCCTGGACGGGGCGGATCTACGCCGCCTTCGCCGGCTGGAGCGTCGACGTCAGCCATCTCGCCGTCTTCCCGATGCCGAACCTCGCCGACCCACGGGCGCACCTGCTCGCCCAGGACGTGATCTGGGTGGGCGGAGGCTCGGTAGCCAACCTGCTCGCGCTGTGGCGCCTGCACGGACTCGACGCCGTCTTCCGGGAGGCCTGGACGGCGGGGGTCGTGCTCACCGGCGTCAGCGCGGGCTCGATCTGCTGGCACGTCGGGGGGACCACCGATTCGTTCGGCCCCGACCTGCGACCGGTGACCGACGGGCTGGGGCTGCTGCCGTACGGCAACGGCGTGCACTACGACTCCGAGGAGCGCCGACGGCCGCTGCTGCACGGCCTGGTCGCCGACGGCACGCTGCCGCTGTCGTACGCGACCGACGACGGGGTCGGGCTCTACTACGAGGGCACCGAGCTGGTCGAGGCGGTCGCCGACCGGCCCGGCGCCGGCGCGTACGTCGTGGAGCGCCGCGGTGGGCAGGCCGTCGAGACGCGCATCGAGCCCCGCCAGCTCCCCTGAGTCGTCGACCTCCTTGCCGCCCCGCTAGCCCTCACCCCGCTCCGCTGGCTGCAGCCGCCCTCCGCAGGCTTCAGGAGGCGTGCGAGGCATTGCTGCACCCAGCGAAGAGGTGGGGTAGCCAGCGGAGCACCACCCGGACAGCTGTGGACAGCCCCCACTGCACCTCCCGCAGGGTCGGCACGCTGCTCCCATGCATCCCTTGCTCGCCGGCCTGGCGTCCAGTCAGGGTGGGGTCTTCAGTGCCGAGCAGGCACGGCAGACCGGGTACCGCGACGACGAGGTTCTGCGGCTACGCGCCTCGGGCACCTGGATCTCCCTGCGCCGCGGCATCTACACCGAGCCAGGACCGGAGCCGCCCACCGAGGTCGAGGAGCACCGCCTCCGGTCGCCGCGGCCCGCCTCGCACTCGACGCGGACGCGGTCGCCAGTTATCGGTCGGCAGCCTTGCTGTCGGGCATCGCCCTGCTCGATGGCCCACAAGGTGAAGGTGACCCTGACCATTGCCGGGTCCGGGGGCAGCAGGGCGTATCGGGGACTGCTGGTGCACCAGTGCTCCCTCGCGCCGGCTGACCGGACCGAAGACCCGCCGCCCAGCACGGTCCCGGCACGCACCCTCCTCGACCTGGCCCGGACCGAGAGCTTCCGCCAGAGCGTCGTCGCCGTGGACTCCGGTCTGCATCTGCAGCTGGTCACGCAGGCGGACCTCCTGCGGGCACTCGAGGCGTGCGCCGGGTGGCCGGGCACGGCGAGCGCGCGGCGGGTGGTCGCGTTCGCGGACGGTCGGGCCGAGGCTCCCTCGGAGTCCCTGGCGCGGGTCATGTTCGCCGAGCAGGACCTCCCTGGAGCCATCCCGCAGGCGGAAATCCGCGACGCGTACGGACTGGTCGGGTACGCCGACTTCTTGTTCCGCGAGCAGCGCACGGTCGTCGAGATCGACGGCAAGGTGAAGTACTCGGCCGACAGACGCGACCCCGCGCGGGCCCTGTGGGAGGAGCAGCGCCGCGAGGACCGGCTCCGCGAGGCGGGCTACGAGGTGGTCCGGCTCACCTGGGCCGACCTCGTGCACCACCCCGAGCGGGCCGCGGCGCGCATCCGGGCCGCCTTCGCCCGCGCGGCGGCCCGGCGTCCCACCGGGTGACGGCTTCGCTCGTCCTGGCGTTGCTCCGCTGGCCGCAGGTGGCCTCCACCGGGCTTGCCGAGCAGGCGCGGCCAGGCCCCGGCCAGCGAAGCCAGCGAAGGCGAGGCGCGGCAGGGGGCAACGTACGCTCGGGAGCGTGAGCGACCTCGTCTACGTGCACGCCGGGTTCGGCCCGGACGCCGTGCCGTACGAGCAGGCCTGGGCCGAGCAGCGGCGGGTGCACGCCCAGCGCCTGGCCGGGGAGGTCCCCGACACCGTGCTGCTCCTCGAGCACCCCCCGGTGTACACCGCCGGCAAGCGCACGGCCCGCTACGAGCGGCCCACCGACGGCACCTCGGTCGTCGACGTCGACCGCGGCGGGCGCATCACCTGGCACGGCCCGGGGCAGCTCGTCGGCTACCCCATCGTCCGGCTGGGCCAGCCCCTCGACGTGGTCGCCCACGTCCGCCGCCTCGAGGAGGCGCTCATCGCGGTCTGCGCCCGGCTCGGCGTCGCCACCGCGCAGGTCGCGGACCGCACCGGGGTGTGGGTGCCCGGGCGCGACGGGGAGCAGGACCGCAAGATCGCCGCCATCGGCGTGCGGGTCGCCTCCGGGGTCACCATGCACGGCTTCGCCCTCAACTGCGACCCCGACCTGTCCTGGTTCGCCCGCATCGTCCCCTGCGGCATCGACGACGCCTCGGTCACCTCGCTGTCCGCCGAGCTCGGCCGCGACGTGCCCGTGGCCGAGGTCCTGCCGCTCATGCAGGACGCCCTCGCCGCGGTCCTGGGTACGAGCTCGTACGCGGTGCGCACCCCCGCCGTACGCTGATTCGACCGGACGAGGTCGACGGAGGGAGGGGCCGATGACGATCGCCCCGGAGGGTCGCAAGCTGCTGCGCCTCGAGGTGCGCAACGCCGCGACCCCGATCGAGAAGAAGCCCTCGTGGATCCGGACCCGGGCGAAGATGGGGCCGGAGTACACCGAGCTCAAGTCGCTGGTGCGCCGCGAGGGGCTGCACACCGTCTGTGAGGAGGCGGGCTGCCCCAACATCTACGAGTGCTGGGAGGACCGCGAGGCCACGTTCCTCATCGGCGGCGACTCCTGCACCCGGCGCTGCGACTTCTGCCAGATCGACACCGGCCGGCCCGAGCCCCTCGACCGCGACGAGCCGCGCCGGGTGGCCGAGAGCGTGCAGACCATGGGCCTGCGCTACGCCACCATCACCGGCGTCGCTCGCGACGACCAGCCCGACGGCGGAGCCTGGCTCTACGCCGAGACCGTGCGTCAGGTCCACGCCCTCAACCCGGACACCGGGGTCGAGGTGCTCATCCCCGACTTCAACGCCGTGCCCGAGCAGCTCGCCGAGGTCTTCGGGGCCGCCCCCGAGGTGCTCGCGCACAACGTGGAGACCGTGCCGCGGATCTTCAAGCGGATCCGCCCCGGCTTCCGCTACGAGCGCTCGCTCGACGTGATCCGCCAGGCGCGCGCCGCCGGGTTGGTGACCAAGTCGAACCTGATCCTGGGGATGGGTGAGGAGCGCGCCGAGGTGAGCGAGGCCCTGCGCGACCTCCACGAGGCGGGCTGCGAGCTGATCACGATCACGCAGTACCTGCGCCCCTCCCCCCGCCATCACCCGGTGGAGCGCTGGGTAAAGCCGGAGGAGTTCGTGGAGCTCCGCGAGCAGGCCGAGGGCATCGGCTTCGCCGGCGTGCTCTCCGGGCCGCTGGTCCGTTCCTCCTACCGGGCCGGGCGGCTGTACGAGCAGGCGGTAGCCTCGCGGCGCGACAGTGACGCCTGAGCGCAGAGACGCCTGAGCGCATAAGCTTCCCCGCCATGGCGATGGCGATGGGCAAGAAGGCGGGCGCCAGCAAGCCGCCTCGCCGGCGCCGCGGCGCGCAGGTCCGCGCCATGTACGGCATGGCCAAGCGGGTCGACCCCAAGATCGGCCTGATCGTAGCGCTGACCGGCCTGGGCGTGTTCCTCGCCTTCCTGCTCGTCGGCTTCCTCGTCGGGCATCCGATCTATGTCGCGCTGCTCGGCCTGCCGCTCGCGCTGACCGCGATGGCGGTCGTCTTCGGTCGACGCACCCAGCGGGCCGCGTTCACCCAGCTGGAGGGGCAGACGGGAGCGGCCGCGAGCGTTCTGCAGTCGATGCGGGGCTTCCTCGTGACCCCCGGCGTCGCCGTCACGCGCAACGCCGACGTCGTGCACCGCGCCGTGGGCCGCCCCGGCATCCTGCTGGTGGGCGAGGGTGCGCCCACCCGCCTGGGCAACCTGATCGCGCAGGAGAAGAAGCGCCTGGGGCGCATCGTCCCCGACGTGCCGGTGTACGACCTGCAGGCCGGCACGGGCGAGGGCCAAGTGCCGATCGCCAAGCTGCAGCGCACCGTGCTCAAGCTCCCCCGCAACCTGCGTCAGCAGCAGGTCAACGACGTCGAGCGCCGCCTCAAGGCGCTGGGCAACGCGCCGGTTCCGCTGCCGAAGGGACCCCTGCCCCGCAACGCCCGCCTGCCCCGCCCGCCGCGGGGCCCGCGAAGCTAGCCGTCACCCCCGGACGAGGACCGACCCGACCGCCTTGTCGTGCAGGCCCCGGCCGTCGCGGTCCCAGATCAGGGCGGGCACCAGCAGGCACAGCAGCAGGGTGCGGACGAACGCACCGACGACCCCCAGCGGACGCCCGTCGAGGCGCACCACCCGCAGGCCCACCAGACGCTGACCGGCGCTGGCGCCCCCGAGCGCGGTGAGGACGAAGACCTCGAGCGCGAATACGGGGGTGACCCACGTCGGACCGCCGAGCAGGCCCCAGCAGATCGCTGCGACCATGAGCGTGTCGAGCACGAAGGCGAGCAGTCGGGGGCCGGGCCGCGCGACTGATCCGGGTCCGCTGCGTGGCCGGCCCAGGCGCTCCCCGGGATAGCCCAGCTCGACGCCGGCGCCGCGGGGGCCCTCCAGCCAGGAGCCCACCGCCGTCCGGCGGTCGATGCGCGGCTCCTCCACCGGGCCCAGGCTAACCGGCTCCCCGGGCGGACACGGCGCGTAACAGGGCAGAAACACTCGGGACACTGCCGGGAAACTGGGTCGATCTACGGTCGTCTGACCGGTCCGCGCAGGTGCCGCGGCCGCGGAGGAGGGTGCATGTTCACGAACGCTGACGAGGTGCTGCGCTTCATCCGGGACGAGAAGGTCGCCTTCGTCGACGTCCGCTTCTGCGACCTCCCCGGCGTGATGCAGCACTTCAACGTGCCCGCCGAGTCGGTCACGGAGTCGTTCTTCACCGAGGGCCAGATGTTCGACGGCTCCTCGATCCGCGGTTTCCAGGCGATCCACGAGTCGGACATGAAGCTGATCCCCGACCCGGCGACCGCCTTCGTCGACCCGTTCCGCACCGAGAAGACCCTCGCGCTGAACTTCTCCATCGTCGACCCCTTCACCGACGAGCCCTACAGCCGCGACCCCCGCAACATCGCGTTGAAGGCCGAGAGCTTCCTGGCGAGCGTGGGCATCGCCGACACCGCCTACTTCGCCCCGGAGCTCGAGTTCTACGTCTTCGACGACGTGCGCTTCGAGACCAAGCCGAACGCCGGCTACTACTTCATCGACTCCGTCGAGGGGGCGTGGAACACCGGCCGGGTCGAGGAGGGCGGCAACCGCGGCTACAAGACGCGCTACAAGGGGGGCTACTTCCCCGTCCCGCCGGTCGACCACTACGCCGACCTTCGCGACGTCATGTCGCTCACGCTCAACCGCGTCGGCCTGCAGGTCGAGCGCGCGCACCACGAGGTGGGCACAGCCGGCCAGGCGGAGATCAACTACAGATTCAGCACCCTGCTGCACGCCGCTGACCAGGCGATGCTGTTCAAGTACGTGATCAAGAACGTCGCCTGGCAGGCGGGCAAGACGGCGACGTTCATGCCCAAGCCGCTCTTCGGTGACAACGGCTCGGGGATGCACTGCCACCAGTCGTTGTGGAAGGAGGGCGTGCCGCTGTTCTACGACGAGCTCGGCTACGCCGGGCTCTCCGACACCGCCCGCTATTACATCGGCGGCCTGCTGCGCCACGCCCCGTCGCTGCTGGCGTTCACCAACCCGACCGTGAACTCCTACCACCGGCTGGTGCCGGGCTTCGAGGCTCCGGTCAACCTGGTCTACTCCCAGCGCAACCGGTCGGCCTGCATCCGCATCCCGATCACCGGGGCCGACCCCAAGGCCAAGCGGATCGAGTTCCGGGTGCCCGACCCGTCGAGCAACCCCTACCTGGCCTTCTCCGCCATGCTCATGGCCGGCCTCGACGGCATCCGCAACAAGATCGAGCCCGCGGACCCGATCGACAAGGACCTCTACGAGCTGCCACCGGAGGAGCACGCCGGGGTGGCCCAGGTGCCCGGCTCGCTGCCCGCGGTCCTCGACGCGCTCGAGGAGGACTCCTCCTACCTCCTCGAGGGGGGCGTGTTCACCCCCGACCTGATCGAGACCTGGATCGACTACAAGCGCACCTTCGAGGTCGATCCCATCCGGCTGCGTCCGCACCCCCACGAGTTCGAGCTCTACTTCGATCTGTAGGCCGGGAGACGTCTCTGACCTGCGGAAACGCGGTCAGGAGGTCTGCCTAGTCCGCAGAGAATCCGCAAGACGGTCGAACGCCTCTCGGCCACCGACCGTCTTGCGGACCTGTAGTACCTCGGCAAGCACGGCGACGGCAGACCAGTCGTGCTCGATCTCCTCGCGGATCGCGGTTACCACGTCCTCCGCGTCGAGCAGACCTGTCGATCTCTGCAGGTCATCGTGCCCACCCGCCAGCGCGGCGCAGGTCAAGTAGTCGCCCCACTCGCACCCGTCTGCCGTCGGGTGAAGGCGCATCACGTACACCGCTTCCGCGATGGGGCCAGCGCTGGCAATCCACCCAGTCACGAAGGCGTCAACACGTCGGGGCCGCCACAGTGCCGTCACTCCCGACGTGGACGGTGTGCGCGGGCGGAGGGTGGCGTACCTAATCGGCAGGCCGTGCCGGTGGTAGGCCCACACATGGCCCGCCTCATGGAACGCGACCGCCTCTGCCGTCACCTCGTCGCCTCCGCCCGCTGACGGCGAGCCACCAGCACGGCGGCAACGGCGGCCCGCGTCGATTCGTCGCTGTCCGGCCAGAGATGGCCGTAGGTGTCCAGGGTGGTCTTCGCCGACGCGTGCCGGAGCCGCGCCTGGACCACCTTCACGTCCGCCCCGGAGGCGATGAGCAGACTCGCCAGGTAGTGCCTGAGGTCGTGGAACCGGAAGCCCTCGGGCAGGCCGGGCACCTGCCGGCGCGCCGAGCGCATCGCCCGCTCCACACTCCACGGCGACGCCGGTCCGCCCTGGCCGTCCGTGACGACCGTCTCCCCTGACCACCGGGCAACGCTGGCCGACAGCTCCAGGGACAGCTCCCGCGGGATCGGCACGGCCGTCCTCGAGGTCTCGGTCTTGAGCAGCTCCCCCGGCCACTGCACCGCGGGCGCGACGACGCCCCGCAGAAAGTCGACGTCAGACACCCGCAGCCCGCACGCCTCGGCGGTACGCAGCCCCACAAAGGCGCCGAGCAGGACGGCTGCGCCCAGGTGCGCTGGCACCGCCTCGTGCAGCGCCCACACCTGCTCGGTGGTCGCCACGTAGGCCCGCTGCTTCCCCGCGCCGGGCGAGGTCCGCCGGGAGCAGGGGTTGCGGCCGAGGATGCCGTCATGCACCGCGTCGCCCATCACCTGCGCCAGGCGGGCGTGCAGGGCGTAGACGTAGGACGGGGCCAGGCCGTCCGCGTGCAGCTTCGCCGTCCACGACTTCACGTGCGAGGGGCGCACCGCTGAGAGCGGCATCGGGCCGAACGCCTGGACGATCTGCTGCAGGTGGACCTGCGCCTGGCGCACCGTGGCCGGGCGGCGGGTGGCATAGCCCTGCAGCCAGGTTTCGGCCCACGCAGCGACCGTCGTCTTCGCCGTCCTCGGGTCCATGTAGGCCCCGGTGACCACGCTCGCGGTGATCTCGTCGATCCACCGCTGCCCGTCGACCTTCCGGGCGAAGTGCCGAGCGTGCTCCCGGCCGGTGTCGTCGCGGTAGCGGGCGCGCCAGGTTCCGTCAGGCCTCTTCGCGACGCTGGCCATCAGGACTCCTCGCCGGGGCCGACCGCGCTCTCGCCGCGCTTCGCCTCCGCCTGATTGAGGACCTCGGTGAGCACGGGGCGCCAGACCTTGTTAGCCGGGTGGTCGACTGACCGGCGGAAACTCGCGGCGACGTCCGGGTACTGCACGAACGCATCCACGAGCTGCTCGCGAACGTGGTCCAACTCCTCCTGAGCTTTGGAGAGCGTGGCGGACAGGCTCTCGTACCGCCTCATGAGGCTGTTGACGTGCTCCAGCTCGGCCCCGTCGATCTGCTTC
>JALYMT010000258.1 GCA_030773555.1 Actinomycetota bacterium
GGTCGACCCACTGCGGGCCGGACGCGTTGACGACGACCAGCTCGACGTCGCGCCGGCCGAGCAGCCGCGTCACGGGCCGCGACAGCGTGGGCCGCCCGAAGGCCACCACCCGCTCGACGTCGCCGGCCAGCGCCTCGTGCTCAAGGAGCAGCCGGTACGGGCCCAGGGCGTGGGGGCCGCAGCGCGCGCCGCTGCTGGGCTCGGCGAGCAGTGGCCAGCCCGCCGTCTCGGCGAGGTGGCGAGCCGGCGACCCGTCCCGCCCCCCGTCGTCACCGGCCACCACGACGGTGCGCGGGCCGTGGCGCAGGAGCTGGACCGGCGGGTCGGCCGCCGCGCCGACCACGCTGCCGCCCGTACGGTCATCGAGCGCCTCGACCCACGCGCCGCTGCCCGGCACGAGCGGGTCGCGCAGGGCGACGTCGAGGTGCACGGGCCCGGGGTCGGCGCTGCGGCTGCCGCGCGCGGACGCGCACGCCCGAGCGACGACGTTGCGCCAGTAAGCCACCTGCCCGGCCCGCTCCTCGGGGGCGGCGACGTCCACGAAGGTGCGCACGGCCCGGCCGAAGATTGCGATCTGGTCGGTGGTCTGGTTGGCGCCCGTACCGCGCAGCTCGGGCGGTCGGTCGGCGGTGAGGACGACGAGCGGGACGCCCGACGCGTCGGCTTCGAGCACCGCGGGATGCAGGTTGGCGACCGCCGTACCGCTGGTCGTGACCACGGGGACCGGCCGGCCGGCCGCCTTCGCCAGGCCGAGGGCGAGGTAGGCGGCGCTGCGCTCGTCGATGCGGACGTGCAGCCGCAGCCGGCCGGCCGCGTCGGCGGCGTGCAGGGCGTAGGCCAGCGGCGCGCTGCGCGAGCCCGGCGAGAGCACGGCCTCGGCCACACCCTGGTGCACCAGCTCGTCGACCAGCACGGTCGCGAGCGCGGTCGACGGGTTCACTACGTCACTGGCCCTTGCGCATCGATGTCGTCATCCTGACAGCAGCAACGGCTGCCGGGTGGCGAGGAGGGGGCATGGTGCTGGAACTTCGCCGACCGATCGTGCAGGCGCCGATGGCCGGTGGCCCGTCGGTGCCGGCCCTCGCGGCCGCGGTCAGCGAGGCCGGTGGGCTGGGTTTCCTCGCCGCCGGCTACAAGTCCCCCGAGGCGGTCCGCGAGGAGATCCGGGCGGTCCGGGCGCGGACCGGCCGGCGGTTCGGGGTCAACGTCTTCGTGCCCGGCACCCGGCCCGCCGACGACGAGGCCCTGCGCCGGTACGCCGCCGAGCTGCAGTCCGAGGCGGAGCGCTGGGGCGTGGGCCTGGGGGAGCCGGTCGCCGACGACGACGCCTGGGAGGCGAAGGTCGCCGTCCTGGTCGAGGAGCGGGTGCCGGTGGTGTCGTTCACCTTCGGCCTGCCCCGTCCGGGCATGGTGGCGGAGCTGCACGACGCCGGCGCCCGCGTGCTGGTCACGATCACCACGCCGGGCGAGGCGCTCGCGGCCGCCGACGGCGGCGCCGACGCGCTCGTCGTGCAGGGCATCGAGGCCGGCGGGCATCGGGGCGGTTTCCGCGACGAGGACGGGGTCGGGGAGCACGGGCTGCTCGTGCTGCTGCGCCTGGTCGCCGGCCGGGTCGGCCTTCCCCTGGTCGCCGCCGGCGGGATCATGGACGGGGCCTCGGTCGCCGCTGCCCTCGTCGCCGGCGCCGAGGCCGCGCAGCTCGGCACCGCGTTCCTGTGCTGCCCGGAGGCGGGCACCAGCCCCGCGCAGCGCGCGGCCCTGCGGACCTACGAGCACACGGCCGTGACCCGGGCGTTCAGCGGCCGGCGCGCTCGCGGGCTGGCCAACCGGTTCCTCGTCGAGCACAGCGCCACCGCCCCGGCCGCCTATCCGCAGGTCCATCACCTGACCGGCCCGCTGCGGGCGGCGGCCCGCCGCGCCGGCGACCCGGAGGGGATGAGCCTCTGGGCCGGGCAGGGCCACCCCCTCGTCGAGGCCCTGCCCGCCGGCGAGCTCGTCCACCGGCTCACCGAGGACGCCCGCGCCGAGCTCCTCTCCGCGGTCACCGCAGTCGCCGCCCCGTGCCCGAGCTAGCGAGCCGCACGTGTCCGGCGAACCCGTCACCCTCCGGCTCCTGCACCGAGAGGAGCTCAGGGCCGCGGAGCCGCCACGGCGGCCAGGCGTTGCGCCCAGCGGGCGCGGACCTGCTCCGCGGCCGCCACCAGGGCCAGGTCGGGCTCCGGGCGGCGGACGGGGAGTGCACCGTCGATCGGCAGCAGCGGCTCGGCCACGACGTCGCGCTCGAGCAACTGCACGGTGGCGAGCCCGCAGGCGTACGGCAATTCGGGCAGCGCGGCCGCCAGCGCGACCCCGGCGGCGATGCCGACCGAGGTCTCCAGTGCGGAGGAGACGACGACGGGCAGCCCGCACCGCTCCGCGATCGCCAGGCAGGCCCGCACGCCGCCGAGGGGCTGGACCTTGAGCACCGCGATGTCCGCGGCCTCGGCGAGCACGACGCGCATCGGGTCCTCGGCCCGCCTGATGGACTCGTCCGCGGCGACCGGCACGTCGACACCGCGGCGGACAGCAGCCAGCTCCTCGAGCGTCGAGCACGGCTGCTCGACGTACTCCAGCCCGCCCGCGGCCCGGTCGAGCGCCCGGATGCGGCGCACCGCGGTGTCGACGTCCCAGCCGCCGTTGGCGTCGACCCGCACCGCGCCGCCGCGACCAAGCGCCGCGCGCACCGCCTCCACCCGCGCGAGGTCGTCGGCCTCGCCCTGCCCGGGCTCGGCGACCTTGACCTTGGCCGTCCGGCAGCCGCTCGACGCCCCGACGATCGCCGCCGCCCGCTCCGGTCCCACCGCGGGCACGGTGACGTTCACCGGCACCCGGTCGCGCACGGGCGCCGGCCAGCCTCCGTCCGCCGCCTCCCGTGCGGCCCGCAGCCACGGGATGCACGTACCGGGGGCGTAGTCCCAGAACGGCGAGAACTCCCCCCACCCGGCCGAGCCGCGCAGCAGCATGCCCTCGCGCACGTCGATGCCGCGGAAGCGGGTGCGCAGGGGGATCGCGTAGACCAGGCGGTCGGCCACGGCCCCTATCCTCGCCGACGTGGTCAGCGAGCTCTTCGATTCCGACGCCTGGCGACCCGTCGAGGGCTTCGCCGACCTGACCGACGTCACCTACCACCGCGCGGTGGACACCGGCGCCGTACGGGTGGCGTTCGACCGGCCCGAGGTGCGCAACGCGTTCCGGCCGCGCACCGTCGACGAGCTCTACCGCGTCCTCGATCATGCCCGGCGAAGCGCCGACGTCGGCTGCGTGCTCCTCACCGGCAACGGACCTTCGCCGCGCGACGGCGGCTGGGCGTTCTGCTCCGGCGGTGACCAGCGAATTCGCGGGCGCAGCGGCTACCAGTACGCCAGCGGGGAGACCGCCGAGACCGTCGACGTCGCCCGGTCAGGTCGGCTGCACATCCTCGAGGTGCAGCGGCTGATCCGCTTCATGCCCAAGGTCGTGATCGCCGTCGTCCCGGGCTGGGCGGCCGGCGGCGGGCACTCGCTGCACGTCGTCGCCGACCTCACCCTCGCCTCGCGGGAGCACGCCCGCTTCAAGCAGACCGACGCCGACGTGGGCAGCTTCGACGGCGGCTACGGCTCCGCGTACCTCGCCCGCCAGGTCGGGCAGAAGTTCGCCCGCGAGATCTTCTTCCTCGGCCGCGAGTACGACGCCGAGGCCGCGCACCGCATGGGCATGGTCAACCAGGTCGTGGCGCACGCCGAGCTGGAGCGGGTGGCCCTGGAGTGGGCGCGCGACGTCAACGACAAGAGCCCGACCGCGCAGCGGATGCTGAAGTACGCGTTCAACCTGCTCGACGACGGCCTCGTCGGGCAGCAGCTGTTCGCCGGGGAGGCGACCCGGCTGGCGTACGGCACCGACGAGGCGGTCGAGGGGCGCGACGCGTTCCTCGAGAAGCGAGCCCCCGACTGGTCCCCCTACCCCTGGCACTACTGAAGGGACGGAACCGCCGTCGGCCAGGCTCGGCGTACGGCGCGAGGC
>JALYMT010000259.1 GCA_030773555.1 Actinomycetota bacterium
CGCCTGCGGGGCGCTGCTGGGAGACCGCGTGACCGGCGTGGTCTGCCTGGCGAGCCTGGCGCCGTACGCGGGGGACGGCGACTGGTTCGCCGGCATGGCCGACCCGGGCGGCCTGTGCGCCGCGCTCGACGGACGAGAGGCGCGAGCCCGGTACGCGGAGACGGAGGAGTTCGACGAAGCCAGCTTCGTCTCGCGGGACTGGGCGGCCCTCGCGGGTCCCTGGGCCTCGCTGGGCGCTGACGTCGGGCGCAGCGCGCGCTTCGGTCCCGACGGGCTGGTCGACGACGACGTCGCCTTCGTGACACCGTGGGGCGTCGCGGTGGAGCAGATCGAGGCGCCTGTGCTGGTGGTGCAGGGCGGACAGGACCGCGTCGTGCCGCCCGCGCACGCAGACCGGCTGCTCCGGCTCGCCCGCGAGCCTGAGCTGTGGCTCCGCCCGCACGGCGGCCACGTCTCCGTGCTCGACGCCTGCCCAGTCGCCCTGGACTGGCTGCTCGCCAACTGGCAGCCGCCGCAGTCTCCCGCCCCGGTCGACGTCCCGGCAGGCGGTCGGTGAGCGGGCAACACCCTGCTGGTGACCGGGACGACGGTGACCACACGAGGCGAACCGCACCGCCGGAGCATCGGCCACCCGCGTCACCGACGGCACGCTGTTAGCGCAGTGGGGGCTGTCCAGGTGCGGCCACGACCAAGCCCGCGGCCTGTGCTGCACGGGAAAGCCGGTGGTCGTACGCGACGAACGCCGTCAGCTCCTCGCTGAGCAGTACCGCTGACGCCAGGTGCAGCGCGTCCAGGGTGCGCAGCAGCGGATCCGCGAGGTCGCTGGCGAGGTCTTGCACCGCGCGGTTGAGAGGGACCAGGTCGAGGTCGCCCACCACCGCCCGCGCCTCCGCGAGGACATCTCCGCCGACGCGCCCCGCGGCTCGCAGGACTTCGACTCGCCCCAGCTCGCTGTGACCGCAGCCTGCTCAGGGCGTAGGTCCAGCCACGCACGCAGTGCCGCGGTCTCGTCCTCCCGGCGAACCAGCTTCATCAACGCCGAGGAGTCCAGGTAGATCACAGCCGTTCCGCACGCTCGGCGTCGAGGAGCTCCTGGTTCGTCGGCTCGCTGGTGGCGATCGGTACCGGGTGAGCTGACCGCAAGCGGCCGGTGGGGCTGGACGCGGGTATCAGCCGGCCGGCGGAGACGAGGCGATCGCGAGCAGTCTGGGCTGGCCGCGGCGGCGACAACAGGGCGATCAGCTTGCCCCGCTCGGTCACCTCCACGGTCTCGCCCACTTTCACCAGCGCGAGATACCGCGAGGCGTTCTGGCGGAGCTCACGAACACCGATGCGGACCACCCGAGCACGGTAGCATCCCACGTGCTACCGAGACAGGGTGGTGGACGGCGCCGACGCCCGAGGCCTTGGCCACGGCGCAACGGTAACCGGTCAGGTGACGCTGACCTCGACCCGCTGGAACTCCTTGAGGTCGGAGTAACCGGTGGTGGCCATCGCGCGCCGGAGCGCGCCGATGAAGTTCAGCGAGCCGTCGGCGGCGTGCGAGGGCCCCAGCAGGATCTGCTCCAGGGAGCCCACCGTGCCGGTGTGCACGCGCAGCCCCCGCGGCAGCTCCGGGTGGTGCGCCTCCGAGCCCCAGTGGAAGCCCCGGCCGGGCGCCTCCACGGCCCGGGCCAGGGGCGAGCCCATCATCACCGCGTCGGCGCCGCAGGCGATCGCCTTGGTGAGGTCGCCGCTGCGCCCCACCCCGCCGTCGGCAATCACGTGCACGTAGCGTCCGCCGGACTCGTCGAGGTAGTCGCGCCGGGCCGCGGCGACGTCGGCGAGTGCCGAGGCCATCGGCACGGCGACGCCCAGCACCGTACGGGTGGTGTGCGCCGCGCCCCCGCCGAAGCCGACGAGCACGCCCGCGGCGCCCGTACGCATCAGGTGCAGGGCGGCCTGGTAGGTCGCGCAGCCGCCGACCACCACGGGCACGTCGAGCTCGTAGATGAACTGCTTGAGGTTCAGCGGCTCCGCGCGTCCCGACACGTGCTCGGCCGAGACGGTCGTACCGCGGATGACGAACAGGTCGACCCCGGCGTCGACGACCGTCTTCCACAGCTGCCGGGTGCGCTGCGGGGAGAGGGCGGCGGCCACGGTCACTCCGGCGCCGCAGACCTCGGCGATGCGCGCGGCCACCAGCTCCGGGGAGATCGGCGCCTCGTAGACCTCCTGCATGCGCCGGCCCACTGCGGCGTCATCGAGGGAGGCGATCTCGGCGAGCAGCGGCTGGGGGTCCTCGTACCGGGTCCACAGCCCCTCGAGGTTCAGGACGCCGACGCCGCCCAGCTGGCCGATTGCGATCGCGGTCTGCGGCGACACCACACTGTCCATGGGGGCGGCGAGCACGGGGAGTTCGAAGCGGTACGCGTCGATCTGCCAGGCCGTCGACACCTCCTCCGGATCGCGGGTGCGGCGGCTCGGGACCACGGCGATGTCGTCGAACGCGTAGCCGTGGCGGCCCCGCTTGCCCCGCCCGATCTCGACCTCGGTCACGCCCAACCCCCGGTCATGCAGCCCCTCATCGCTGGTAGTTCGGTGCCTCGTTGGTCATCTCCACGTCGTGGGGATGACTCTCGCGCAGACCGGCGGCGGTGATGCGGACGAACCTGCCGTGCTCCTGCAGCTCGGCGAGCGTGCCCGCGCCCGCGTATCCCATCGCCGCCCGCAGCCCGCCGACGAGCTGGTGGGCGACGCCGGCGAGCGGCCCGCGGTAGGGCACCTGCCCCTCGATGCCCTCGGGCACGAGCTTGTCGTCGGAGAGCACGTCGTCCTGGAAGTAGCGGTCGCGGGAGTACGACCGCGCCGTGCCGTTGGCCGACGATCGGGACTGCATGGCGCCCAGGGAGCCCATGCCGCGATAGGCCTTGTACTGCTTGCCGTGTACGAGCACCAGCTCGCCAGGGCTCTCGGCGCAGCCGGCGAACATCGACCCCAGCATCACGGTGTCGGCACCGGCGACGATCGCCTTCGCGATGTCACCCGAGTGCGCGATACCCCCGTCACCGATCACCGGCACCCCGACCGGTCGCGCCGCCCGAGCCGCCTCGGCGATCGCCGTGATCTGCGGAACTCCCACTCCGGCGACGATGCGTGTGGTGCAGATGCTGTTGTGCACGATGACGTTGTCGGCGATGAAGCTGTGCGTTGGGCAGTCGACTTCCAGGTCGTACACCGGGACGGCGACTCCCAGGTCCCGGCGCTCGAGGAGCTCGACGCCCTGCAGGTCCTCGAGGTGGCGCCGCTGATGCCGGGCGTCGAGCCGGGAGCGGAAGCTGCGCCGGCAGTCGGCGGCGTCGGCGACCAGGCCTCCGGCGTCTTCCGCCTCGCTAGTCACGCTGGGCCAGCTGCCGTGCGACAGCAGGGTGAGGACGCCCCACAGCTCGACCAGCCGCGGCGAGGTGGTGCGGAAGCACTTCCGCCCGTCGGGTTCGACCTGTCCGTTGCTGGCGAGCAGGCCGTCGCGCAGGCCCGCGAGGTACTCGGAGCTGCGGCACAGATACGCTGACGGCAGGTGCTTGGCGTCGAGCTCGCCGAATTGCGCAAGCAGACGGGTCCACGGCAGGGAGTGGATCCGCAGGACGATCGAATTCTCGACCCGGCTGACCTGAGGCGGGAATCCCACGACGCGCTCGATGACACCTGCGAGCTTCTCGGCGATTCCCTCGCCGCCGCCGCCGAAGGACCACGACACCTGGCCCAACTCGCGACTCCGGTAGCCGCCGAGGGAGGCGTGCCCGCCGCCGAGGAAGATCCCGAAGAGGAAGCCGAGGTCGTACGAGTCCTTGACGGCCGTCACGTCCCGGGCAAGCGGCTGGCGTCGTCCGGCGACGTCGCTCAGGTCGATGGCCACGTGCTCGGGGATCTCGAAGTCGACGAATCGAGGGCTCAGGTAGACGGCCCGGTCGGCCGCACCCACCGGCATCCAGCCCCGCTCGTCCGTGCCGCGCTCCGTCGGCTGGCCGAGCACCCCGGTGGAGCTGGTCGAGGAGAGGTCGCCGACGAAGAACTGGTGGTCGGGCGTCACGACCGTCGGCGTGCCGGCGGAGGCGTGGCGTACGGACATGACCTCGCGTACGCCGGTGCACCACGAGCGCAACACGGTGACGGGGGCGCCGTGCATGTTGACGACCCGGTCGCCGGCGCGTACGTCCTCGATGTTCTTGTAGGTCGCGTCGGCCATGAGGATCCGGGTGCCTGCCCCGAGACAGCCGGGCCCGACCCCGACCTTGACGCCGTCGGCGCCGGCGTCGACCAGGGCCTGGGCGGCATCCGCGGTGGCGATGTTGCCGCCGATCACGTCGACGCGGCTGTTGGCCTTGACCTTGGCGACCATCTCCAGGACGCCGCGGCTGTGCCCGTGGGCGGTGTCGACGACCACGAAGTCGACGCCCGCCTCGACCAGGGTCATGGCTCGGGTGAACGCCTCGTCACCGACGCCGACGGCGGCGCCCACGACCAGCCGTCCGTCGGCGTCCTTGCTGGCGTCGGGGTACTGCTCGCTCTTGACGAAATCCTTGACCGTGATCAGGCCCTGCAGCCGCCCCGCGCTGTCGACCAGCGGCAGCTTCTCGACCTTGTGGCGGCGTAGCAGAGCCATCGCGTCGTCGCGGGCGATGCCGACGGGCGCGGTCACCAGCGGCATCGGGGACATGACCTCGCGAACCGAGCGGGTGCGGTCGGTCTCGAAGCGCAGGTCGCGGTTGGTGACGATGCCGACCAGCATCCCGTCGGCGTCGGTGACCGGTACGCCGGAGATGCGGTAGCGCGCGCAGATTGCGTCGACGTTGGCGACACTCGCGTCGGGCCCGACGGTGACCGGCTGGGCCACCATCCCCGCCTCGGAGCGCTTGACCAGGTCGACCTGCTGGGCCTGGTCGGCGGCGGGCAGGTTGCGGTGCAGCACGCCGGCGCCACCCTGGCGGGCGATGGCGATGGCCATCCGCGCCTCGGTGACCGTGTCCATGGCGCTCGAGAGCAGCGGCACGCGCACGGTCAGGTTGCGGGATAGCCGGGCGCTGGTATCGACCTCGCTGGGAACCACGTCGGAGGCCGCGGGCAGCAGCAGCACGTCGTCGAAGGTCAGCCCGAGCGGGGCGATCCGGTCAGCATACATCGGCGCCGCGCCTCTCGTCGGGGGACGCCGCTCATGCTACCGAGGTGCCTTTCGCGGCCGGGCGCGCTCCTGCACCGCTCGGGCGGTGTCGACTCGCTCGTGGTGCTAGACCACGGGGAGCGCCACGGCGGGCACGCCTGCGCAGGGCCTGCGTGCGCTTCGCTGGGCACAGCGAGGCTTCGCCGGCCTGGTGCGCCGGGCGGAGCGCAGCTGCGGCCAGCGGAGCGGGGATGGGGTGAGCGGGCGCGAGCGGGCTGAGCACGAGCGAGTGGGACCCGAGCGGGCGCAGGCCATGCGGGGCTCAGCGCACCAGGCCCCAGCGGAATCCCACGGCCACCGCCTGCGCGCGGTCGGCCGCTCCGAGCTTGCGGAACAGCCGGCGGGCGTGGGTCTTGACGGTGTCCTCCGACAGGTAGAGCTCCCGGCCGATCTCGGCGTTGCTGCGGCCGCGGCTCATGCCGGTTAGGACCTGCATCTCCCGCTGGGTGAGCGCCGGCAGGGTGCCGCCGGCGGCCGGCCGCACGCTGCCGGCGTTCCGGCGGCTGCTGGCGGCCAGCGCGTAGCCGACGGAGGCGGCGAGCTCCTCGCGAGAGGCGTCCTTGACCAGGTAGCCCCGGGCACCGGCGGCGACGGCGCGGGCGACGCCGTCGACGTCCTCCGCAGTGGTGATGAGGACGATGTTGGCCTGGGGATGGGTGGTCACGAGGCGGCGGGTGGCCTCGAGCCCGCCGAGTCCCGGCATGCGCACGTCCATGAGGACGAGCTCGGGGGAGTCGGACCGGTAGCGGGCCAGAGCCTCCTCCCCGGAGGCGGCCAGCACCACGCGTTCGACACCGGGCACCGCGGCCAGGGCGCGCCGCAGCGACTCGCGCGCCAGCGGCGAGTCGTCGCACACCAGGACCGTGACCATCGATCTCTTCTCTCGCGTGGGGCTCCGACCAGCGCTGCTTCGCCACCGGCTCTGCAGGACTAGTCGGCAGCACGCCGGGACAACGTGAGAGTTCTGCCAGGAGTGCCGGGCTGGAGCGCCCCTTCGGGTGAACGCCCTGACCTGCGGCTTTGTCCGCCCTTGACCAGCTGCCGCCCGACGCGGGACGGAACCTGACGACGCACGTACGGGGGGCCGGCGTCAGCGAGCAGCCGCGACCAGCACCTGCTCGACGGCGTCCGGCAGGCTGGTGGCCAGGTACACCCCGGCCGGAATTCGGGCGGGGTCCCAACCCGGGCCGCCCACAATCGTCCGCGGGGCGGGGCGCAGGGCCGGCAGACCGGCGAGCTGGCTGGGGTCGCCCGTGCCGACGAGCTGCGACCACACGAAGACCGCTGCCGGCCCGCTGCGGCGGACAGCGGCGGCGAGCGCCTCCCGGGGCATCGCCCCGCCCAGGACACGCGCGGGCACCCGGCGCTCGGCCAGCGCCGCGGCGAGGACGTGCAGGGGCAGGACGTGCTGCTCGGCCTCGGCGCCGGCGAGCAGGGCGAAGCGGCTCGAACCCGCCGCGGTGGCGACGAGCGGTCGTATCCCGCGCAGGACGGTGAGCACAGCCTCGGAGAGCAGGTGCTCGACGTCGATCCCCTGCCCGGTCACCGCCCAGCGCTCCCCGATGGCGGCGAGCACCGGCCTGAGCATCGTCTCCCAGGTGCCGATCACGCCTCGTGCGTCGATGTCGGCGGTGAGGATCTCGACGCAGGCTGCGGCGTCGAGCGACATCGCGGCCCGGGCGAGCCCGCGGGCCGCGGGATCGGCGTGCGGCAGGGCCACCACCCGACCCCCACCGGCCCTACCGGGCTCGGGCCGGTCGGTGGGGGGGACGTCGGGCTCCGCGAGGGCGGCGCCCAGCGCGGCCTCCGCCTCGTCGGGCCCTGCGGAGATGGCCAGCTGCGCGGCCTCTCCGGGCGGCATGCCCTCCAGGGTGAGCCGGCGCATCAGCGACAGCCGGGCCAGGTCACCTCTGGTGTACCGGCGGTGGGCCCCTGACTGGTGCTCGTTGGGCCCGAGGCCGTACCGGCGGTCCCACGTCCGCAGGGTCGCGGGCGCGATACCCAGCCGACGCGCGACCGCGGCGACCGTGAGCACCTGCCGGTCGGTCCCGGTGATTCCCATCGCCTCTCCAGGCAGGCCGCTGGCCCCGCTGCTGGAGCTGATCGGCATGGGCCCAGTGTCGAGGGGTACCTGCGACGCCGCCACCGCGACCCGCGACGGTCGTCCGGCCACAATTCCTCCTTCCCGGGGTTGAACAACCTCTGGCGCGGTACTAACGTCGGGTCAGGAACGGCGCGAGGCCGGAGCGGAACCCCCGGCCCGATTCGGGAGGCACGTCATGCCGATAAAGAAGTGGGCGATGACGAATGGCTGAGATCTCCCGGCTGCCTGGTCCCAACTCCGATCTGTGGGACTGGCAGCTGAAGGGCAGTTGCCGGGGCGCCGACCCGGAGCTGTTCTTCCACCCGGAGGGCGAGCGGGGGCCCTCACGGCGCAACCGCGATCTGGCGGCGAAGGCGATCTGCGCCCGCTGCCCGGTGCTGGCCCAGTGCGCCGAGCACGCGCTGGTGGTGCGCGAGCCCTACGGGGTGTGGGGCGGCCTGACCGAGGGCGAGCGCGAGGCGTACTACGCCGAGGAGCGCCGGCTGGCGAACACCGGCTGAGGGCCCGACCGGAGGCCGACAGCCGACGGCCGACGAAGTGACGTACGAACGGCGACGGGCCCGGCATCTCGCGGATGCCGGGCCCGTCGGATGTACGAGCACTGCGAGCTGCGTCAGTGGGCGTGGCCGTGGCCGCCGTGGCGATGTCCGTGGCCGGCGCCGCCCGGCTCCGCCTCCTTCTTGTCAACCACGAGCGTCTCGGTCGTCAGGACCATGCTCGCGATCGACGCGGCGTTGCGCAGCGCGGAGCGGGTGACCTTGACCGGGTCGAGCACGCCCTGCGCGACGAGGTCGCCGTACTCCCCCGTGGCGGCGTTCAGCCCCACGGTCGCGTCGCCCCCGGCGCCGAGGTCGCGCACGCGGGCGACCGCCACGCCGCCCTCCATGCCGGCGTTGGTGGCGATCCAGTAGAGCGGCTGGTCGACGGCGCGGCGGACGACCGCCACTCCGGTGGCCTCGTCACCGGAGAGGCCGAGGCTGCCGGTGAGGCTCTCGGCGGCGTGCACCAGCGCGGCGCCCCCGCCGGGGACGATGCCCTCCTCGATGGCGGCCCGGGTCGCCGAGATCGCGTCCTCGAGACGGTGCTTCTTCTCCTTGAGCTCGACCTCCGTCGCCGCGCCGACGCGGATCACCGCGACGCCGCCGGCGAGCTTGGCCAGGCGCTCCTGGAGCTTCTCCCGGTCCCAGTCGGAGTCACTGGCCTCGATCTCGGCCCGGATCTGGCGGACCCGCTCCTGGGTGGCGGCGGCGTCGCCCGCACCCTCGACGATCGTGGTCTCGTCCTTGGTCACGACCACCCGCCGGGCGGTGCCGAGCACCTCGAGGCCCACCTGGTCGAGCTTGAGGCCCACCTCGGCGGCCACGACCTGGGCGCCGGTCAGCACGGCCACGTCCTCGAGCATCGCCTTGCGGCGGTCGCCGAAGCCCGGCGCCTTGACGGCCACGCCGGTGAACAGGCCGCGGATCTTGTTGACGACCAGGGCGGAGAGTGCCTCGCCCTCCACGTCCTCGGCGATGACCAGCAGGGGCCGACTGGCCTGGGCGACCTTGTCGAGCAGCGGGAGGAAGTCGGCGAGCGAGCTGATCTTGCCCTGGTGCAGCAGGACGTACGGGTCCTCCAGCACCGCCTCCTGCCGCTCCTGGTCAGTGACCATGTACGGCGAGATGTAGCCCTTGTCGAACTGCATGCCCTCGGTGAACTCGAGCTCGAGGCCCATCGTCTGGGACTCCTCGACGGTGATGACGCCGTCCTTGCCGACCTTGTCCATCGCCTCGGCGATGAGGGCGCCGATCTCGCGCGACTGGGCTGACACGGCGGCGACGTCGGCCACCTCGTCCTTGCCGGCGACCTCGCGGGCGACCTCCAGCAGCCGGGCGTTCACCGCCTCGACGGCCGCGTCGATGCCCCGCTTGAGCCCGGCGGGGACCGCGCCGGCCGTGACGTTGCGCAGGCCCTCGGCGACCATGGCCCGGGCGAGGACCGTCGCGGTCGTGGTGCCGTCGCCGGCGACGTCGTTGGTCTTGGTCGCCACCTCCTTGGCGAGCTGGGCGCCGAGATTCTCGTACGCGTCCTCCAGCTCCACCTCGCGGGCGATCGTCACGCCGTCGTTGGTGATCGTCGGCGCACCGTACTTCTTGTCGATGACCACGTTGCGGCCGCGTGGACCCAGGGTCACCTTCACCGCGTCGGCGAGGGCGTCGACTCCGCGCTCCAGCGCACGTCGGGCCGAGTCCTCGAACTGCAGGGTCTTCGCCATGACTTTTCGGCGGTCCTTTCGTCTGTCGGTCGAAACACGCACCGCCCCGGGACCCGGCGTGCGGGCCCGGGGCGGTGCCGGAGCAGGAGTGCTACTTGGTGACGACGGCGAGGACGTCGCGGGCGGACAGGATTAGGTAGTCCTCGCCGTTGTACTTGACCTCGGTGCCGCCGTACTTGCTGTAGACGACGACGTCGCCCACGGCGACGTCGAGCGGCAGGCGCTGGCCGTCCTCGAAGCGGCCGGGGCCGACAGCGAGGACGGTGCCCTCCTGCGGCTTCTCCTTGGCGGTGTCGGGAATGACCAGGCCCGAGGCGGTCGTCTGCTCGTCCTCGAGGGCCTGCACGACGATGCGGTCCTCGAGCGGCTTGATGTTCACCTTGGTGGCGGTCGCTGTCACGGTGTAGACCTCCGGAGCGGGACGTCCGCTGAATCGAAGCGGAGCAAAGGGGCGTCGGGGTGCGCTCGGCTCGCCGGGCGACCGCCGCGGCCGTCGTCGCGGGTGCCGGACGCGGCTGCTCGGCTGCCGTGCGCTGGCACACTCCGGGGGAGAGTGCCAATCGGGAACACTAGGACGGCGTTAGCACTCCGTCAACCGGAGTGCCAGCCAGCGAGGGAGCAGGCGGTGCAGCAGGCTCGTGCCGGCGTCCCGCTGCCCCTGTCCGCCCTGCGCACCCCGGCGGGCCGTGCCCTCCTCGACGCGCTGCCCCCGTACGACGAGGCCGCCGCCCTCGAGGTGACCGGGCGCCTCCGCGCCCAGCACCCGCCCGAGCTGGTCGCCGCCGCGCTCACCCAGGCCCGGCTGCGCGCCCGGGCCCGGGAGAAGTTCGGGGAGGCGGCGGAGCGACTGTGGTTCACCCCCGGCGGCCTGGAGCAGGCGACCCGCCCGGCGGTGGCCGCCCTGCGCGCGCGCCGCTACACCGCCGCCGGCAGTCGGCGGGTGGCCGACCTGTGCTGCGG
>JALYMT010000260.1 GCA_030773555.1 Actinomycetota bacterium
TGTCGGCGGCGAGCAGCCGCACGCTCTCGCGCGCGGCCTGGGTGAGCGCCTCGTACTCGAGCTCCTCGAGGTCGGCCCCGGCGTGCTCGTCGCGCAGCGCGCTCGTCACCGCGTACGCCACCGTGCCTCGTGCGGTCGATGTCACCTGCCGCTCCTCGAGGAGCCGGCGCAGGGCGGGCAGGGTGCTGGGCAGGTAGACGCGCACCGGCGGTTCCTACCGCCCCCGGACCGATCGTGTCGACTCCGGTCCCACCGGCACGCCGACGGGTGGGCCGGCGGGGAACAGGCAGCGGGGCCCCTGCGTCGGCAGGGGGAGGACCAACGCGAGCGCGCAGCGACGAGAGGAACCGGATGCGCATCTGGACTCGGGCCGGGAGGGCACTCGACGTCGTCGTGGCCGCCCTGGCCGCGCTCGTCGTCCTGGCCGGCTGCGCCGCCCCGACTCCGACGGCCCCGCCCGCGCCGTCGCCCGTGCCGGCCGGGACTCCCGGGACTCCCGGCACTCCCGGCACTCCCGGCACTCCCGCCTCGCCCGCCGTGACCGAGGTGCGGGTGGCGGTGCAGAGGGGGCGCGTGCAGCCACCACCGGGGCGGGTTCCGGTCGAGCGTGGGACGCGGGTGCGCATCAGCGTGACCAGCGACGTCGCCGATCGCGTGCACGTGCACGGCTACGACCAGGAGGACGCGTTGCGCCCCGGTGAGCCCGCAGTTCTGGAGCTCGTCGCCGACACACCGGGGCTGTTCGAGGTCGAGACCCACGAGTCCGAGCTCCAGTTGCTCTCGCTGCTCGTCCGGTGAGGCCTGACGTCGCCGCTTCCCTGCTCGCCCACGGATTGGGCGGACGTCAGGACCTGCCCATTCCGTTCAGCTACGCCCTGGTCGGATCGGCCGCCACCCTCGTGGTCTCGTTCCTCGCGCTCGGCCTGCTCGTGCCCGAGCCGCGACTGCGCGGTGAGCGCGCGGGACGGCTCCTGCCCGAGGGCCTGCAGCGCGTCGCCAACCTCCCCGCCCTCCGCCGAATGTGGCGGGTCGTCGGCCTGACCCTGGCGGGCTACGTCACTCTGGCCGCCGTGCTCGGGCCGGACCTGGCGACGAATCCGACCGCGGGCGTGGTCTACGTGCTGTTCTGGGTCGGCCTGGTGCCCGCATCGCTGCTGCTCGGCAACGTGTGGCGGGCGCTGAACCCGCTGCGCACCCTGCATGCGGGGCTCGCTGCCCTGCTGCGCGTGCCGCCGGAGCGGGGGCTGCGGCCCCTGCCGCGCCGGCTCGGCTACTGGCCGGCGGTCGTTGGGATACTCGCCTTCGTCTGGCTGGAGCTCGTCGCACCGGAGCGCACCACGCTGCCGGTCCTGCGCACCTGGCTCGCCGGCTACGTCGGCGTCACGTTGATTGCCGCCGCCTTCTACGGCTCGCGCTGGTTCGACCGGGGCGACGCCTTCGAGGTCTACTCGGGCCTGCTGGGCCGCTTTGCCCCCGTCGGTCGGCGGGACGACGGGCGGCTCGTGCTCCGCTCGCCGCTCGACGGGCTCGCCGGGCTTCGGGCCGCCCCTGGCCTGGTCGCCGTCATCTGCGTGTTGCTCGGCTCCACGGCGTACGACGGCATGTCCAACGCGCCCTTCTGGGTGCGTCTTCAGCAGACGTCTGCGCTGCCGCCGGTCGTCACCGGCACCCTCGGCCTCGTGGGCGTGACCGGGCTGGTCCTCGCCGCCTATGTCGGGGCGACCCGCGCGGCCGCGGCCGGCGGACAAGGTCCGCCCGCGCGCGAGCTGCCCGGAGCCTTCGCGCACGCGCTGGCACCCATCGCGCTCGGCTACCTCGTCGCGCACTACTACTCCCTGTTCGTGCTCGAGGGCCAGCGCACGATCAGCTACCTGTCCGACCCGCTCGGCACCGGCGCCGACTGGCTGGGAATGGCCGAACGTCGCGTTGACTCCTCCCTGGTGACGCCGTCCGGTGTGGCGACCCTGCAGGTCGCCGCGGTGCTCGCTGGCCACGTACTCGGCGTGGTGCTCGCGCACGATCGGGCCATGCGGCTCTTTCCTCGCCGTCACGCCCTCGCCGGGCAGCTGCCACTGCTCGCGGTCATGGTCGCCTACACCCTCGCCGGCCTGCTGCTGCTCTTCGCCGGCTGAGGGGCAGGGCGGTGCTGGTTCAGAAGGGTGGTGGGTCGTGGTCTTCGGGTTCGCCGCCGGGTTGGGGTGGCTGGTCGGGGGGTTGGTCGCGCAGCCTCGGGTTGATGGGTCCCAACGGTTCGAGGGCGACGGTGTAGGTGTGCCCGGTGGGGGAGGTCCACACGAAGGTGCCGGGGGTGGGTTGGGTCACCTGCCACGGGCTCTCGTGTCGGCCTCGGTGGTGCCCGCGGTGCAGCGGGCCGAGGTTGGTCTCGTCGGTGGCCCCGCCCTGGGCGTGCGGCACGGTGTGGTCCAGGTCGTAGCGCTCGGCGGGCACCGGGCAGCCGGGGAACCGGCAGCTGCGGTCGCGGGCGCGGATGTAGCGGGCGAGGGCGGCGGAGGGTGAGTAGCGGCGGGGGTCGACGGCGAGCAGGCCCCCGGTGCCCGGGTCGGTGAGCAGCCGGGTCCAGTCGGCGTCCGCGGCGATCTCCAGGGCCAGCGCCCGGGGGATCGGGCCGTAGCCGGCGAGCTCGGCGAGGCGCTGCCCGCCGTCGGGGTCCTCGACGCCGAGCAGGGTGCCCACCGGCACGATGACCTGCACCGCGGCCCGGGCCCGCGCCCGGGGCAGCCCGGGATCGGCCAGCCCGGCGGCGACCAGGGCGGCGAGCGCGTCGGCGCGGTACTGGTCCATGCTGCGGGCGTCCTGCCCGTCCTGCCCGTCCTGCCCGTCCTGCCCGGCTGTGGCGGCTGTGGCGGCTGTGGCGGCGGCGCGGTCGGCGTCGCGCTGGACCTGGGCGCGCAGGTTGGCGTAGGCCCAGGCGGCGGCGATGGTGTCGGCGGTGTCGTAGACGTGCAGCCAGGCCATGCCGTGTCCGGCGTCCTCGCGCCACACCTGCCGCTGGTTCCGCCCGCAGGCGTAGTCCTGGTCGGCCTGGGCGGGGGCGGCGGCGAGCACCGCGCGGCGGGCCGCGTAGGCCAGCTGCGCCCAGGTCTGCCCGGGCGCGCGGGCCAGCAGCCGGGCGGCCACCGCCCGGGCGGCCGCCGGGGTCCAACTGGCGGGTCTGCTCGGCGATCAGCCGCGCCTTGGCGGCGCTGAGCTTCCCGGCGGCCAGGGCGTCGCGCACCTGGGGTAGCCGCTCGACCAGCTCGACCGCGGCGGCCAGCCGCAGGCCCGCCGAGCGCGGGGAGAGCGCCAGCGCGGCGGCGATCTCCTCGGCCGCGAACTCGGCCACCGGCCCCTGCTCCTCGTGGAATCCCGGCTCCCCCCGGGGGCGGGGGCGGGATGGGCGCGGGCGAACTCCGCGAGCTCGCCGACCTGCC
>JALYMT010000261.1 GCA_030773555.1 Actinomycetota bacterium
GTCCTGCCCTCCGACGGCTTCGCGCTCGCGGTGCTCAGCGCGGCGGCCGTGGGGGTCTACCTCGTCTCCGGTCGTTACAGCCGATGGGTGCCGACGAGCGCGCTGGTCGTGCTCGTGCTCCTCGCGGGGGCGACGCTCCGGTTGCGCAGCCTGCTCGTGTTCTACGCCATCGGGGGGGTCCTGCTCGCCGCCATGTTCGTGCGGTGGGGCGAGCAGGCCGTCTCCCCCGGACTGGTGGGGGTGCTCGTCGGGACCGCGGTGCTGGTGCTGCTGCTGTACGCCCGGCCCCGCGCCCGCCTCGGGCTGGCGGGCACGCGGGGGGAGTCGATGCTGGTCGACCTGCGCGACCGGCTCCGGGCGCAGGGGGAGCTGCCTGCCCTGCCCGAGGGCTGGCAGGCCGACGTCGTGCAGCACAGCGCCGGCGGCGCGTCCTTCTCGGGTGACTTCGTCGTCGCCTACCGCTCCCAGGACGGCCGGCTCCTCGAGCTGGCCCTGGTCGACGTGTCCGGCAAGGGAGTGGCCGCCGGCACGCGGGCCCTGCTGCTGGCCGGGGCGTTCGGCGGGCTGCTCGGAGCCGTGGCCCGCCCCGACTTCCTCAGGGCCGCCAACACCTACCTCTACCGCCAGCAGTGGGAGGAGGGGTTCGCCACCGCCGTCCACCTCGCGGTCGACCTCGACACCGGCGACTACTGGATCACCAGCGCGGGGCATCCGCCGGCGTTGCTCTTCGACGCGGGCTCGGGGCGCTGGCGCACCGCCTCCGCGAGCGGGCCGCTGCTCGGCATCCTGCCCGAGGCCCGTTACGTCGCCGAGCCGGGTCGCCTCGAGCGCGGCGACGCGCTGCTGCTCTACACCGACGGGCTGGTGGAGAAGCCCGGACGGGACCTCTCGCTGGGCATTGACCGGCTGCTCGGCGAGGCCGAGCGGCTCGTCACCCGCGGCTTCCGCCCCGGCGCCCGCGAGCTCGTGCAGCAGGTCGACGCGGGCGAGGCCGACGACCGGGCGCTCGTGCTGCTCTGGCGCTCCTGACCCTGGCACTCCTAGCATGGCGGGTTCCCTGCGACGCCGGTCACGGGGGTGAGCCGCGTCGGGAGGACCCGTGACGAACCCGCTGGCATCGAGTCTCGTACGAGCCGCCCGGGAGCACGGTGACCGCCCGGCGCTGCGCCTCGACGACTACGTCCTCGACTACCGGGCGCTCGACGAGGCCAGCGCCCGGCTCGCCGACTACCTGCGGCGGGCGGGGGTCGAACCGGGCGACCGCGTCGGCATCATGCTGCCCAACGTGCCGCCCTTCGCGATCATCTACTACGGCACGCTGCGCGCCGGCGGGGTCGTGGTCCCGATGAATCCACTGCTCAAGGCGCGCGAGGTGGCCTACTACCTGGGCGACTCCGAGGCGACGATCCTCTTCGCCTGGCACCAGTTCGCCGACGACGCCGAGCAGGGCGCGAAGATGGCCGACGTCAACGTCGTCATCGTCGAGCCCGACAGCTTCGCCGACCTGTTCGTCGGCACCATCCCCGACCCCCGCGTCGACGAGCGCGCCCCCGACGACACCGCCGTGCTGCTCTACACCTCGGGCACCACCGGCAAGCCCAAGGGCGCCGAGCTCACGCAGGACAACCTGGCTCGCAACGCCGACGTGACCGTACGGACCCTGCTGCACCTCGGACCCGAGGACGTCGTGCTGGGGGCGCTGCCGCTGTTCCACAGCTTCGGGCAGACCTGCGGGCTCAACTCCGCGATCGCGGTCGCCGCCTGCCTCACCCTGCTGCCCCGCTTCGACCCGGGCAAGGCCCTGGGAATCATCGCCCGTGACCGGGTCACCGTCTTCGAGGGCGTGCCGACGATGTACGCGGCCATGCTCAACTTCCCCCAGCGCGACGCGTACGACGTGTCGTCGCTGCGGGTCTGCATCTCCGGCGGCGCCGCGCTGCCGGTCGAGGTGATGCGCGCCTTCGAGCAGGCCTTCGACGCGACGATCCTCGAGGGCTACGGCCTCTCGGAGACCTCGCCGGTCGCCTCGTTCAACCATCCCGACTGCGAGCGTCGAGCGGGGTCGATCGGCACTCCCATCGAGGGCGTGGAGATGCGGCTGGTGGCCCTCGACGGCAGCGACGTTCCCCGCGGCGAGGTGGGCGAGATCGCGATCCGCGGTCACAACGTCATGAAGGGCTACTGGGCGCAGCCCGAGGGCACCGCCGCGGCGATCCCCGACGGCTGGTTCCGCAGCGGCGACCTGGCCCGCCAGGACGAGGAGGGCTACTACTACATCGTCGACCGCAAGAAGGACATGATCATCCGGGGCGGCTACAACGTGTACCCCCGCGAGATCGAGGAGATCCTCTACGAGCACCCCGACGTCACGGAGGCAGCGGTGGTCGGCATCGAGCACCCCGCTCTCGGTGAGGAGGTGGGGGCGGCGGTGGCGCTGCGGCCGGGGTCGATGACCACGGTCGACGAGCTCCGGGAGCACGTGAAGAACCAGGTGGCCAACTACAAGTATCCGCGGCACGTGTGGCTGGTCGAGGCGCTGCCCAAGGGCCCCACCGGCAAGATCCAGAAGCGAGAGATCGTCCCACCGGCAGAGGTGACGTCCTGAGCCGGCCGCCGGACGCCGGGTCCGGCGGGGCCGACGGTGCGGCGGCGCCCCTCGACGTCCTGCTCACCGACGCCGCCCTCGGGTCGGTCCGCCGGTGGCTGCCCGGGGAGGCCGGCCGGCGCTTCGCCGAGGCCCTCGCCGCCCGTCCGGCCACCGTGACCCGCCGCGCCTCCGAGCTGTTGAGCGAGCTGGCCCGGGTCGCCTCCGGCGCCTCCGACCTGGCGCCGGCGAAGGGCGACCGGCGGTTCGCCGACCCGGCGTGGAGCGAGAATGCCGGGCTGCGGCGGCTGGTGCAGGCCTACCTCGCCACCGGGCGCACCGTGGAGCAGCTGGTCGAGGACGCCGAGCTCGACTGGCGCTCCGAGCAGCGCATGCGCTTCCTCGTCAGCAACCTCGTCGAGGCGCTCTCGCCGAGCAACTCGCCGGTGCTCAACCCGACGGCGCTGCGCACCGCGATCGACAGCGGCGGGGCCAGCTACGCGCGGGGACTGCGCAACCTCGTCAACGACCTCGCCACCACGCCCCGGGTGCCGACGATGGTCGATCCCGACGCCTTCACCGTCGGGGAGAACCTCGCCGTCACTGCGGGTGCTGTCGTGCTGCGGACACCGGTCTTCGAGCTGATCCAGTACGCGCCGCAGACCCCCGACGTGCGGCAGGTGCCGCTGCTGGTCGTGCCGCCGACGATCAACAAGTACTACATCACCGACCTGGCGCCCGGGCGCAGCATGCTGGAGCACTTCGTCCGCTCCGGCCAGCAGGTCCTGGTGATGTCCTGGCGCAACCCTGACGAGAGCTGCGCCTCCTGGGGGCTCGACACCTACTGCGCGGCGGTCCTCGAGGCCGTGGCCGCCGCCGAGGCGGTCTGCGGCAGCGACCGCACGCTGCTGCTTGGCCTGTGTTCGGGTGGCATCATCGCCTCCCTCGCGCTCGCGCACCTCGCCGCCACCGGGCAGCAGGAGCGGGTGGCCGGGCTCGCACTCGGCGTCACCGTCCTCGACCAGGCGCAGGCCGGCATGGCGGGCGCGCTGCTCGACCCGGCGGAGGCGAGAGCCGCGGTCGAGGCCTCCGCGGCCCGCGGCTACCTCGACGGCCGCGACCTGGCCGAGATGTTCGCCTGGCTGCGGCCCGGCGACCTGGTGTGGAACTACTGGGTGAACAACTACCTGCTGGGCAAGACGCCGCCGGCGTTCGACGTGCTCTTCTGGAACGCCGACACCACCCGGATGGCCGCCGCCCTGCACCGCGACTTCGTCGAGCTCGCGACCGAGAACGCGCTGGTGACCCCGGGCGCGGCGCGGGTCCTCGGCACGCCGGTCGACCTGTCGCAGGTCCGCGCTGACAGCTACGTCGTCGCCGGCGTCTCCGACCACCTCTGCCCGTGGCAGAGCTGCTACCGCACGACCCAGCTGCTCGGCTCGCCGTCGCGGTTCGTGCTGTCGACCAGCGGGCACATCGCCGCGCTGGTCAACCCTCCGGGCAATGCCAAGGCGAGCTTCCGTACGGCCGACGAGAACCCCCCCGACCCCGACGCCTGGGCGAAGATCGCCCGTACGGTGCCCGGCAGCTGGTGGGACGACTTCGTCGGCTGGCTGCGGGAGCGCAGCGGCCCGCAGCACGCCGCCCCCTCGACGCTCGGCGGCCCCGGCTATCCCGCCGGCGACCCGGCCCCGGGGCGCTACGTGTTCGAGCGATAGAGGAGGCAGCAGGTGGACGCACTCGCGTATGCGGGCATCGGCCGGTCACTGGGCACCGACTACTTCGCCATCCGCAACCAGCTCACCCACGAGGAGCGTAGCTACCTGCTGCGCACCCGCGCCTTCGTCGACGACGAGGTGCTCCCGGTGATCAACGGCTACTGGGAGCGCGCCGAGTTCCCGTGGGAGCTGGTGAAGAAGATGGCCTCGCTCGACATCGTGGGCGACGGCATCGACGGCTACGGCTGCCCGCCGATGAGTCCGATCGCCGTCGGGCTCGTTCACATGGAGGTTAACCGGGGCGACGGCAGCCTGGGCACCTTCCTCGGCGTGCAGGCCGGCCTGGCGATGCGCTCGATCTGGATGCTGGGCTCCGAGGAGCAGAAGTCGCGGTGGCTGCCCGACATGGCCCGGCTCGACAAGATCGGCGCGTTCGCCCTCACCGAGCCCCGGCACGGCTCCGACTCGGTCGCGCTGGAGACCACGGCCCGCCGCGAGGGCGACGCGTACGTCCTCGACGGCGAGAAGCGCTGGATCGGCAACGGCAGCATCGCCGACGTCGTGGTCGTGTGGGCCCGCGACACCGCCGACGGGCAGGTCAAGGGCTTCCTCGTGGAGAAGGGCACGCCGGGCTACGAGGCGCGGGTGATCGGCGGCAAGGGCTCGGTGCGCGCGGTGTGGCAGGCCGACATCACCCTCACCGGCGTACGCGTGCCGGCCGCGAACCTGCTGCCGGGTTCGCGCAGCTTCAAGGACACCGGTCGGGTGCTCGCGGCGACCCGGCAGGCGGTGGCGTGGGGGGCGCTCGGGCACGCGACGGCGGCGTACGAGGCTGCCCTGGCGTACGTGAAGCAGCGCACGCATTTCGGCAAGCCGCTGGCGTCGTTCCAGCTCGTGCAGGACCAGCTGGTGAAGATGCTCGCCGAGGTCACCGCGATGCAGCTTTACTGCCTGCGCCTCGGGCGCCTGCAGGAGGAGGGGCAGCTCACCGACACCATCGCGGCGCTGGCGAAGATGAACAACACGCTCAAGGCCCGCGCGGTGATCGCCGACGCCCGCGACCTGCTCGGCGGCAACGGCGTCCTACTCGACTACCACGTGATGCGCCATCTGACCGACATCGAGGCGATCTACACCTACGAGGGCACCGAGCACATCCAGTCCCTGATCGTCGGGCGCGATATCACCGGCATCAGTGCCTTCGCCTGAGCAGCGGGACGTACCACCGCTGCCCGTGCGCCGGGTGCGCTTCGTCGAGGTCGACGGCGTGCGCATCCGCACCAGCGTGACCGGCGAGGGTCCGCCCGTGCTCCTGGTCATGGGCATCGGCGGGAACCTGGAGATGTGGGAACCGTTCGAGCGCCGGCTCGTCGCCGCCGGCCTGTCGGCGGTGACCTACGACGCCCCCGGCACGGGGGAGTCCGGCCGGTGGCTCCGGCCGCGGCGGATGCGCGGCGTGGCCCGGCTCGCCGGGGACGTGCTGACGGCGCTGGGCTATCGGCAGGTCGACGTGCTCGGCGTTTCCCTCGGCGGGGCCGTCGCCCAGCAGCTCGCGCACCAGGCGCCCGACCGGGTGGGCCGCCTCGTCCTCGCTGCCACCGCGCCCGGCCTGGGCGGCATCCCCGGTGACCCGCGCGTGCTGCTCGCGCTGGTCTCCCGGCGCCGCTACCGCGATCCCGCCTACCTCCGCGAGGTGGCGCCGCGCCTCTACGGCGGCAAGGCCCGCACCGGGCGCTCGCTGCTCGAGGAGGACGTCCGCGTCGCCCGACCGCCGTCGCGCGCCGGCTACGCCACGCAGCTGTTCGCGGCCTGGGGCTGGAGCAGCCTGCGCTGGCTGCACCGCATTCCGCACGAGACGCTGGTGCTCGCCGGCGACGACGACCCCATCGTGCCCCTGGTGAACTCCCGCATCCTCGCCCGGCGCATCCCCCGGGCCCGGCTCGAGGTCCTTCCCGGCGCCGGGCACCTGTTTCTGCTCGACTCGCCCGACGAGGCCGCAGCACGTGTGATTCCCTTCTTGAGCAGACCCCGGTGACGCCGCCGCCGGAAGGGAGGAGCTGCGCATGACCACGGACGCCGGCGCCGGTCGCCTGGTGGCGGGGCGCTACCAGCTGCGCGAGCTGCTGGGCCAGGGCGGCATGGGCGCGGTGTGGCTCGCCTCCGACGCGGTGCTCGGGCGCACCGTCGCGGTCAAGGAGGTCACGTTCCCGCCCTACCTGCACGAGGACGAGCGGCGGCAACTGCGCGAACGCACCCTGCGCGAGGCCCGCGCCGCGGCCCGCTTCGAGCATCCCCAGGTCACGACCGTCCACGACGTGGTCGAGGAGGACGGTCGGCCGTGGATCGTCATGGAGCACGTCCGTTCGCGCACCCTCGCGGCGGTCGTCACCTCCGACGGCCCGCTGCCTCCCCAGCACGCGGCTCGGGCGGCGCTCGACGTGCTGGCCGCACTGGCGGCGGCACACCAGGCCGGCATCGTCCACCGCGACGTCAAGCCGGCCAACGTGCTCGTCGACGACGCCCGCCACGCCTGGCTCACCGACTTCGGCATCGCCACCGCGAGCGGTGACCCGTCCATGACCACCGAGGGCGTGCTGCTCGGGTCGCCGTCCTACATGGCGCCGGAGCGGGCCCGCGGCAGCGATCCCGAACCGGCCTCCGACCTGTGGTCCTTGGGTGCGACGCTGTACTACGCCGTCGAGGGCCGTCCGCCCTTCGACCGCCCCGAGGTCATGGCCACGCTGCTCGCCCTCGCCACCGAGGAACCGGCACCCTTCCGCGCCGCCGGCCCGCTCGAGCCCGTCCTGCGCGGCCTGCTGGTCAAGGATCCGCGTCGGCGGCTGACCACCGACGCGGCCCGGGCGGCTCTCGCGCCCCTCGCAGCCGGCCAGGTAGGCCAGGGCTCCTCGCCCGCACCGTCACCTGCCGCGCGGGCGGGCTCGGGCGCCCCGCCCCGCAGCGTGCGCGACACGGTGGCTGCGGCCCGAGCCCGCGGGGAGCGCATCGAGCGCCTCGACCTCGGTCGCCTCTCGGAGCTGCTGGCCACGGCGGCCACGTCCACCACCCGTACGGCGGTGCGAGCCGCCGCATCGCTGCGGGAGCCGGCGGTGTCAGCGGCCCGCGACCTGGCCATGGCACCGGCTGCGGCCCCGGCGCCGGAACCGCGGCGGCCACCTCCGCCGCAGCAGCGGTGGCGCATTCCGCGGCGCTGGATCGCGGTCCCGCTCGCCATCTTGCTGGTGCTGCTCCTGGGGTTGGTCGCCGTCATCGGCTTGGCGGTGTGGGCGCTCGACAGCGCCTTCTCCTCCTCCTCGACCTACTGAGCCCGACCGTCCCGAGAGCGACCGTCCCGGGGCAGGGCTCAGGCGAGACCCTCGTTGTGGGGCTCGATGCTGGCGCTCGGGTCGACGCCCTCGTCAGCAGCGGGCTGCACGCGGCCCTCGCCTGGCTCCGAGCCGGTCCCGGCCGCGGTGTTGCGTGACGAGCGCTCCGGGTCGGTGACGTCGGTGGTGGTGGGGGCCTGGCCGATCCGCTTCGCGGCCTCGCCCGTGCCGGTGCTCTCCAGGTCGCCTGCGCTCATGGTGTGCTCCTCTTCGTCGTGATGCGGGTCGTCGTGACGCGCGTCGGTGTGCCCGCGCCCGTACCCCGGTCGTCGCTGGTCATCCGCGTACGCGAATGCACGTACAGACGGGGCGGTGGCTGCGCTTCTAGCGTCGGCGCATTCGGCTCGGACGGCCGCTGCGGCGGCAGTCGCTTTCCCGGGGGGTTCTCATGGGTCCGCTGACGCGGCCGCGACGGTCACAGCAGGCCGAGGCTGCGGGCCCGGTTCACGGCGGAGAGCCGGTCGGAGGTGCCCAGCTTGGCGTAGACGTGCTCGAGGTGCTTGCGCACGGTGGCGGGGCGGATGCCCAGTCGACGCGAGATCGACTGGGCGCTCCATCCCTCGCTGAGGAGGCAGAGCACATCCAGCTCACGGGGGGTCATGGGGGGCGCGG
>JALYMT010000262.1 GCA_030773555.1 Actinomycetota bacterium
CGAGCAGACGGTCCCCTCCGGGCTCGCCGCGCTGCTCGTGGCCGCCACCCCGCTCTGGCTGGTCTGCCTGCGCCTGGCCGCGGGCGACCGCCCTCGCCGGCTCAGCCTCGCCGGCGTGCTGCTCGGCTTCGTCGGAGTCGCGCTGCTGGCGCGGCCCGGAGGCGGCGGCGGGAACGCCGCGACCTGGGGCCTGCTGATGATCCTGGCCGCCAGCGCCTGCTGGGCGCTCGGCTCGTTCCTGTCGGCGCGGCTGCCGCTGCCCGCCGACCCGCTCGTCGCGACGACGTACGAGATGCTCCTCGGCGGGGGGCTGCAGCTCGTCCTGGGCGCAGCGGTCGGCGAGCTGCGGGGCTTCGACCCGGGCGCGGTGTCCGGGCGCAGCTGGGCGGCGTGGGGCTACCTCGTCGTCGTCGGGTCGCTCGTGGCCTTCTCCGCGTACGTCTGGTTGCTCGGCAACGCCCCGATCTCGCTGACGGCGACGTACGCCTACGTCAACCCGGTCGTCGCGGTGCTCCTCGGCGCGCTGCTGCTCGACGAGGCGGTGACCGCCGCGATCGTGGCCGGCGGGGCCGTCGTGGTCGCCGGGGTGGCGCTGGTGGTCACCGCCGAGCGACCGCGCCGCCGCGATCCCGCCGCCGAGGAGGAGCTCTCCCCGGTCCGCTGACGAGCTCTCAGCGTGCCGGGGCGTGCCGGGCGGCGACGCCGAGGAAGAGGTCGTTCGCCTCGGCCTCGCCGACCGTGACCCGTACGCCCTCGCCGGCAAAGGGGCGGACGACCACGCCCGCGGCCTCGCACTCGGCGGCGAAGTCGCTCGTCCGCTTCCCCAGCCGCAGCCAGACGAAGTTGGCCTCGGCGGGGGGTGGCGCCCAGCCCTGGGCGCGCAGCTCGTCGACCACCCGGGAGCGCTCCTTGACCAGTCCCTCGACCCGCTCGAGCAGCTCCTGCTCCGCGCGCAGGGAGGCGAGCGCGGCGGCCTGCGCCACGCCGCTCACCCCGAAGGGCACCGCGGTCTTGCGCAGCGCCTCGGCGACGGGCGGCGCGGCGACGGCGAAGCCCACCCGCAGCCCAGCGAGGCCGTAGGCCTTGGAGAACGTCCGCAGCACCGCCACATTGGGCCGCTCGCGGGCCACCTCGAGCCCGTCGGGCACCTCGGGATCGCGCACGAACTCCCAATAGGCCTCGTCGATCACGACGAGCACGTCCGCGGGCACCCGGTCGAGGAAACGCTCGAGCTCGTCGCGGTGCACCGCCGTCCCGGTCGGGTTGTTCGGCGTGCAGACGATCACGAGCCGGGTCCGCGGGCTGACCGCGGCGGCCATCGCGTCGAGGTCGTGGCGCTCGTCGGGTGCGAGCGGCACCTCCACCGGCGTGGCACCGGCGATCCGGGTCACGATCGGATAGGCCTCGAAGGACCGCCAGGCGTACACGACCTCGTCGCCCTCACCCGCGCTGGCCTGCACCACCTGCTGCAGCACGCCCACCGAACCGGTGCCGGTGGCCACCCGCTCGGGGGCGACGCGGTGCCGCTCGGCGAGCGCGCCGACCAGGCCCGTCGCGAACAGGTCGGGATAGCGGTTGAGCCCGGCTGCGGCCTGCGCGACGGCCGCCACCACGCTGGGCAGCGGCGGGTAGGCATTCTCGTTCGACGACAGCTTGTACGCCCGCCGCCCGTCGGCGGCGGTCGCGGGGCGGCCCGGACGGTAGGCGGGCAGGGAGTCCAGGACGGGACGCAGCCGCGGGCCGCGGGAGCTCGTCATGACGCCAACCTAACGGCGCGCGGACGACGATCGGGGCTCAGCGCGACGCGGGCTCAGCGCGACGTGGGGACGAGCGGGAATTGCACCGCGAGCACGTCGCCGCCGGTGCCCGGCGCCGCGCCCTCGACGATGCGAGCCTCGGGCTGCTCGGGTGAGATGGCGACCGCGTCGAGGAGCTGACGGGTCCGCGCGCTCGTGGCGCTCACCGGAATGCCGTCGACAGCGACGATTTCCACCGAACGCCGCGGGCGGGTGCTCACCTCCTCCGGTCGCGCGGGGAAGTCCGCGATGGTGAGCCGGAACTGCGGGGTCAGGCGGGCGAGCAGGGCGAGCAGGCGGGCGTCGACGGCGCCGGTGACGAGCTGCGACCGGGCCTCCTCGCGCAGCAGCAGGGCGGGGTCTGCGAGCAGCGCGGCCGACTCGCGCAGGCGTTGCGACCGGTCGCGCTCCACGGCCTCGCGGACCGCCGGGTCCTCGCGGGCAATCACCTGGCGCACCTGCACGGACTCGTCCCCCGCTCCGAAGCGGGCGATCACGGGCAGGTTGCGCAGCGCCCGACCCGTGCCCTCACCCGGCAGCGCCGCCCGCAGATCGGAAGTGACGACGACCAGGTCGGCGCCCCAACGCACCGGCTCCGGAGGCAGCGCCGCCGGGTCGTAGGCCTGCAGGTTCTCGGCGGGATGACCGGCCCGGGCCAGGGCGTCGACGAGCGAGGCGGGAGCAACCAGGCGCACCGACGGGTCGACTGCCTCCCGCAGCCAGGTGCCGACGGCCGCTGCCGTGGCGGCCTCGCCGGCGGCGGGAGGGCTCGGCGCACTCGTCCCCGCGGCGGCGGGGGACCGAGCCGGGGTGGACCGAGCCGGGGCGGACCGTGCCGGGGTGGAGCCCACCGGGCTGGGACTCGCCAGGCCGGCTGCTGGTGGGGTCGTTGCCGCGGGACTCGTGGTCGCCTGCCCCTCGTCCCGGCCGGTGAGGCTGGCGACCAGCAGGGCGGCGGGCGGTAACGCCGCCAGCACCGCCAGCACCACGACCAGCACCGTGCTGCGCACCGACCGGTCGGTCAGCCGCCGGCTCCCGTCTCCGCTCACCCCGACCTCCCCCGCACGCCTCGGCCGGCGCCAGCGACTACCCCGTCCCCCGAGGGCGCCGCTGCGCTCACTCTAGGCAGCGGCTCGAGGAACGGCCGGACCTGCGGGCGTCGTTGCCGGAGCGGGCTTGTCGATCGGCCGCCGTTAGTTCTGGCGCGTTTGGTGGCATGGCCTGGTGACCAGCTCTGGAGGTTTCCCGTGCCCCGACCCGTGCCCACGGCGAAGCGCTCCGCACCCGCGGGGCTTGCCGCCGCCACCCTTGCCGCCCTCGTCGCCCTTGCCGGCTGCTCCGGCGGGGACCAGCAGGACGCCCCCTCGGGAGTGGCCGCGCCCGCGCGCACCCTGGCGCCCGTGCAGCCGGCGGCCGGCGAGTCACCGACGACCGGGAGCACCGGCAGCGACGGTGGAGCGTTCGCGCGGATCCCCGAGATCGTGCGCCAGGTCGAGCCTTCGGTCGTCACGATCTTCGTGCCCGGCGGGGGTCTCGGCAGCGGTGTGGTGTGGCGTGCCGACGGCATGATCATCACCAACGAGCACGTCGTGCGCTCGGCCCTGCAGCAGGGGGGCGGCCAGGTGCAGGTCGGGCTGGCCGACGGCTCCCGCGTCCCAGGGCGCGTGGTCGCCGCGGACGCCCTCACCGACCTCGCCGTGGTCGACGCGGAGCGGGCCGACCTGCCCGCGGCCCGCTTTCAGCCCGCGCTGCCCGAGCAGGGCGAGCTGGCGATCACCTTGGGCAGCCCGCTCGGCTTCCAGAACACCGCGGGCGCCGGCATCATCTCGGGCCTCAACCGCGAGATCCCGGGGTCCGCGGCACGCGGAGGGACGGCGCTGGTCGATCTCATCCAGACCGATGCCGCGATCTCCCCCGGCAACTCAGGCGGTGCCCTGGTCAACGGCCGAGGCGAGGTGGTCGGCATCAACGAGGCCTACATCCCGCCACAGGCCGGTGCGGTCAGCCTCGGCTTCGCGATTCCGGCCGCCCGGGCCGTCGACGTGGCCCAGCAGCTCGTCGACACCGGCCGGGCAGAGCACGCCTATCTCGGCGTGGTCACGCAGACGCTGACCCCCGAGATCGCGGCCCAGTTCGGACTGCCGAGGGCCAACGGTGTCGCCGTGCTCGAGGTCGCCGCCGACTCCCCGGCCGCCGAGGCCGGCCTGCGCCCAGGAGACGTGCTCCTCGCCTTTGGCGACACCCGCGTCCGTACCGTCGAGGAGTTCCTCGGGGAGCTCCGCCAGGAGCGGCCGGGCAACGTCGTGCAGCTGCGGGTTCTTCGAGGGGGGCAGGAGACGACCATGTCGGTCACCGTCGGTGACCTGCCCGAGTCCGGCCGCGGCTGATCGACGCCCCCGACGCACAATCGCGAGTCCGGGTACACAGCGCAGTTGCCTGCGTCTGCCACCCGAACTCGCGACCAGTCCAGCGGTGTGCGTATGCGGTCCAGTGCGGTCAGTACTGGACGCCGGTGATGTTCCCCGCGATCTGGCCCGAGCCGGTCGAGGCCTTGGCCACGTTGCGGTTCATCTCCGCCGTCGTCGCTGACTGCTCCTCCACCGCGCTGGCGATGGTGTTCTGGAAGTCGTTGATCTGCCCGATGATCGCCGAGATCTCCGCGATCGCCGCCACTGGTCAAGTTGCCGCCAGCGAGGGCTGCGACCGTACCGGAGACCTGCCGCAGCCCCCGGACGATGGCGTTCGCGACCACGAGCGCGAGACCGACGGACAGGGCGAGACCTACGGCCAGCACCACGAAGATGGTGAACCGCGCGCTGGTGGCGGGAATCAGCCTCCTTGACCAGCTGGTCGGCAGCCTCGTCCTCACACGCGGCGAGCTCGTCGAGGATCTCGAGGGTGCGGTCCGTCAGGGGTGAGGCCTTGCTGTCCCGCGCCGTCTGGAAGGCCGCCAGGGCGTTGGCCCGCGACGCGGGCAGCAGGTCGGACTGGATCAGCGCGTCCCACTGCTCGAAGATGTTGCGGACCTCTGCGATCTCCTTCTCGTGGGCGCCCTTGGCCACCTTCTCGTAGGTGGCGAGCGCCTCGTCCAGCGCCTTGGTGTCGGCGGCGAGCTTGGCCTCGGCCTTCTGCATGGCGGCGTCGTCGAGCGACGTCGCATGCGCGAAGATCGTGAGGCGCCTGTCGAACACCCTCACGGTGACGTCGTTGATCGCCCTGATCGGCGCGAGCGCATCCTCGTTGATCAGCTTCACGTCCTTGGCCAGGCCACCGATGCGGGCGGCGGCGAGCAGCCCGATGCCGGCCGCGACGAGCGCCACCACCGCCACGACCGTGAGATCTTCGTGCGGATGGGGCGATCGGCGAACCAGCCGCCAGAACCCGAACGCTGCGAGGTGCCGACGGCCTGACCGAGGTCGGGAGAAGTGAACATGAGCTACTCATGTCGTCTGCGGGCGAAGTCTGGTGGCGCGGCCCCGCGCGGACCGTGTCCCCCAGAGGTTCGACCGGCCGGGGCCGGACCTGAGCGGCACTGGCCCTCCGATCGCCCCGCAGCCCGGCGTCCGGCACGGTGCGCTCCCCGCCCGACCCGAGGTCGATGACCTGCGTTCGCTCCTGCCAGTCAGGACGAGGCCATGTCGACGAAGCGGGAGTAGTGCCCCTGGAAGGCCACCGTCACGGTCGTGGTGGGCCCGTTGCGGTGCTTGGCCACGATGATGTCGGCCTCACCAGCACGGGGGGACTCCCGCTCGTAGAGGTCTTCGCGATGCAGGAGCATGACAAGGTCCGCATCCTGTTCGAGCGAGCCCGACTCGCGGAGGTCGGAGAGCAGGGGCTTCTTGTCCGTGCGCTGCTCGGGCCCGCGGTTGAGCTGCGAGAGGGCGATGACCGGGACCTCGAGCTCCTTGGCGAGCAGCTTCAGTGAACGGGAGAACTCGGAGACCTCCTGCTGCCGGTTCTCCACCCGCTTGCCGCTGGTCATCAGCTGCAGGTAGTCGATGATCACGAGCCGCAGGTCGTGGCGCTGCTTGAGGCGCCGGCACTTCGCCCGGATCTCCATCATGGTCATGTTGGGTGAGTCGTCGATGAACAGCGGGGCCGCGGACACCTCGCCCATGCGGCGGGCCAGCCGGTTCCAGTCGTCGTCGGTCATCGTGCCGGTGCGCATGTGGTGCAGCGGCACGCGGGCCTCGGCGGAGAGCAGCCGCATGGTGATCTCGTTGCGGCCCATCTCCAGAGAGAAGAAGCAGGTCGTCAACTGGTTCTTGATCGCCGCCGACCGGGCCACGTCCAGGGCCATAGTCGACTTTCCGACGGCGGGCCGGGCCGCGACGATCACCATCTGCCCGCTGTGCAGGCCATTGGTGAGGGAGTCGAGGTCGGCGAAGCCCGTGGGCACGCCGACCATCTCGCCGCCGCGGGAGCCGATCGCCTCGATCTCATCGAGGGTCGACTCCATCACCGCGGCCAGAGGGACGTAGTCCTCCGACGTCCGGCGCTCGGTCACGCCGTAGATCTCGGCCTGGGCGCGGTCGACGATGGCGTCGACCTCGCCGTCACCGCCGTAGCCGAGCTGCACGATGCGGGTGCCGGCCTCGACCAGACGGCGCAGCACGGCCCGCTCGCGCACGATCTCGGCGTAGTAGCCGGCGGCGGCCGCGGTCGGCACCATCGAGATGAGGGTGTGCAGGTAGGGCGCGCCCCCGACCCGGGCGATCTCACCGCGCTTGGTGAGCTCGGCGGCGACGGTGACGGCGTCGGCGGGCTCGCCCCGGCCGTAGAGGTCGAGGATCGCCTCGTAGACCAGCTCGTGCGCCGGGCGGTAGAAGTCGTTGCCGCGCAGCAGCTCGACGACGTCGGCGATGGCGTCTTTGCTCAGCAGCATGCCCCCGAGCACGGACTGCTCGGCGGGCAGGTCCTGAGGAGGGGTGCGGTCGAGCTCGGGACTGCTCCGGCTGACCGGGAACTCACTGATCCCCGCGACGCTCACGTCTCCGCCGTCCCTTCCTCGCTCCCGGCGCCCGAGGGGGCTGCCGCTGGACCAGAACTACCGGTCGGCACCGACAAGAACACGCAGCGTGAATACAACGACGCGTGAGGTAACGCTAGGCAGCGGGTGGCGGCGGGCTCAACCGCACCTGTGGGGAGTGCTGTGCGCCCGGTGTGGAACGCCCGGCCGCCGTTGTGCACCGGTTGTGCATGAACCTGGGGATGTGGCGCTTTTTCCGGCTGGAGCAGGCTGCTGGCGTAGGCCGACGCGGTCCACCGGGTGTGGACGGCAGAAAGTCGGCGGCCCGAGGCGAAGCGAGGAGGGGCGGCGTGGCCGGGTCGACGACGTGGTGGTCCCCCCGCGACCGGGAGATCCTGCGTCTCGCCCTGCCCGCCTTCGGCGCCCTGATCGCCGAGCCGCTGTTCCTGCTGGCCGACTCCGCGATCGTGGGTCATCTCGGCACACCGCCGCTGGCCGCCCTCGGGCTCGCCGGCACGGTCCTGCTGACCCTGGTCAACCTGTGCGTGTTCCTCGCCTACGCCACGACGGCTGCCGTGGCCCGGCAGCTCGGCGCCGGGCGGCCCGCTGCCGCCCTGCAGCACGGCGTCGACGGCCTTTGGCTCGCGCTGCTGCTCAGCGTGGTGCTGGTGGCCGTCGGGCTCCCGCTGGCGCCGACACTCGTGCACGCCCTCGGCGCCTCGCCGGAGGTCGCCCCGCACGCCGAGACCTACCTGCGCATCAGCCTGCTCGGGATACCGCCGATGCTGCTCGTGCTCGCCGCGACCGGTGCCTTGCGCGGCCTGCAGGACACCCGCACCCCGCTGGCGGTCGCCGGAGCCGCCGCCGTCGTCAACCTGCTGCTGAACCTCGTCCTGGTGTACGGCGCCGGTCTCGGCATCGCCGGCTCGGCCTGGGGCACGGTGCTCACCCAGGCGGGCGCCGCCGGGGTGTACGTCGCGCTGGTGACGCGAGCGGCCCGGCGGGTGGGGGCGTCACTGCGCCCCACCGCCCTCGGGATGCGCGCGGCCGCCACCACGGGAGCAGCCCTGTTCGTGCGCACGCTCACCCTGCGGGCCGCCCTGCTCGTGCTCACCTACGTCGCGGCGCGCCAGGGCGACGTGGCACTGGCAGCGCACCAGGTGGCCTTCGCGGTGTGGACGCTGCTCGCCCTGGCTCTCGACGCGATCGCGATCGCCGCGCAGGCTCTGGTGGGGCGGGCGTTGGGCGCCGCCGACCTGACGGGCACGCGGGAGGCGACCCGCCGGATGGTGGTCTGGGGGGTGGCGGCAGGTCTCGTCCTGGGCCTGCTGGTGCTCGCGCTGCGCCCGGCGTACGTGCCGCTGTTCACCCCCGACCCGGCGGTACGGGCCCAGCTGGCCGCGGTGCTCGTCGTGGCCGCGCTGCTGCAGCCGCTGAGCGGCGTCGTCTTCGTGCTCGACGGCGTACTGATCGGCGCGGGGGACGCCGCCTATCTGGCCGGCGCGGGGGTGGTGGTGCTGCTCGCCTTCCTCCCCCTCGCCGCCCTCGTGCTCGTCACCGGCTCGGGCCTGGTCGCCCTGTGGTGGGCGTTGGGCGGGCTGATGCTCGCCCGGGCCGCCGTGCTGCTGTGGCGGGCGGGAGGGGACGCCTGGCTAGTCCCGGGGGCGACCCGCCGGCGGCGGGCCGCCCCGGATCCCTACCGGAGCTGACGTGCCTGCGGCTCAGCCCGCGGTGACGGTGAGGGTGACCTTCGCCGACACCTCGGGGTGCAGGCGCACCGCGACCTGGTGGCTGCCCAGGGTCTTGATCGGGTTGCCGATCTCGATCCGGCGCCGGTCGAGCACGGGGCCGCCCGAGGCCTGCACGGCGGCGGCGATGTCAGCGGAGGTGATGGAGCCGAACAGCCGCCCGCTGTCACCGGCTCGCACGGGCAGCTTGACCGAGAGGCCCTCGAGGCGGCCCTTCAGCTCGGTGGCCGAGCCGAGATCGCGGACCTCGCGCGCCTCACGGGCCCGGCGGATGTCGGCGACCTGCTTCTCGGCCCCGCGCGTCCAGCGGATCGCGTAGCCGCGCGGCACGAGGTAGTTGCGGCCGTAGCCGTCCTTGACCTCGACGATGTCGCCGGGAGCGCCGAGGTTGCCGACCTCCTGGGTCAGGATGAGCTTCATCGCCGGCCTCCTCAGCGCGCCGTGCTGGTGTAGGGCAGCAGCGCCATCTCGCGGCTGTTCTTCACGGCCACGGCGACGTCACGCTGGTGCTGGGTGCAGTTCCCGCTCACCCGCCGGGCGCGGATCTTGCCGCGGTCGGAGATGAACTTGCGCAGCAGCCCCGAGTCCTTGTAGTCGACATAGGCAATCTTGTCCTTGCAGAACACGCAAACCTTCTTCTTCGGCTTGCGGATCGGTGGCTTGGCCATCGTGGTGCTCCAGTCTCGTCTGGATGCCCGGCAGGGCGCCGGGATGGTCGGGGACAGGGGGAGGAACGGCCCGCGACGCGAGCGGGCTCAGAACGGCGGTTCGTCGTAGGAGGTGCTGGTCGATCCCCAGCCCCCGCCACCGCCGGCGGGCGTCGGGCTGGGAGCTGCGCTGGTGGCCCACGGGTCGTTGGCGGGGGCGCTGCCGCCGCGCGGGGCGCCGAAGCCACTCCCACCGCCGCCATCGCCGCCGCCGAAGCCACCGCCGCCACGGCTGGTCTTGTTCACCTTCGCGCTGGCGTTGCGCAGGGACGGACCCACCTCGTCGACCTCGACCTCGAAGACGGTGCGCTTCTCGCCTTCCTTGGTCTCGTAGGACCGCTGCTTGAGCCGACCCTGGAGGATGACGCGCATGCCCCGCTGCAGGGACTCGGCGACGTTCTCCGCGGCCTGGCGCCAGACGTTGCAGGTGAGGAAGAGGCTCTCGCCGTCCTTCCACTCGTTGGTGCTCTTGTCGAGGTAGCGCGGCGTGGAGGCGATCCGGAACTTCGCGACCGCCTGCCCACTGGAGGTGAATCGCAACTCGGGGTCGTCGACGAGATTGCCGACGAGCGTGATGGTCGTGTCACCGGCGGCCATGGCAGGGCCTTTCTGTGAGAGGCGCGGTCAGCGCTGGTCGGGGCGGATCACCTTGGTGCGCAGCACCGCCTCGTTGAGGTTGAGCTGGCGGTCGAGCTCCTTCACGACCGGGGGCTCCGCCGACAGGTCGATCACGGCGTAGATGCCCTCGGGCTTCTTCGCGATCTCGTAGGACATCCGACGCCGCCCCCAGATGTCGACCTTCTCCACCGAGCCGCCGCCGGTGCGGACGACGTTGAGGAACTGGTCGAGGGACGGCGCGATCGTGCGCTCCTCGAGATCAGGGTCGAGAATCACCATCAGTTCGTAACGACGCATGCGTACGACCCACCTCCTCTGGACTTCGGCGGCCACGGTCTCTCCGTGGCAGGAGGGCTGCTGCGTGCGGCAACGCGAGTCAGGTTACTCGCGCTCGACGGGAGCGGCGCCGCGGCGTCCACAGCCGTACGCTGGCGCCATGACGAGCCTGCGGATCGGCGCGCACGTGCGCTCGGCCGATCCCCTCGCCGACGCCCGCGAGCGGGGCGCCGACCTCGTGCAGATCTTCCTCGGCGACCCGCAGGGGTGGAAGGGCCCGGAGGTGGCCTACGAGGGCGGTGCGCCCGCCCTGCGCCAGGCGGCGCAGGCGGCCGGCGTCGACCTCTACGTGCACGCGCCGTACGTGATCAACGTGGCGACGACGAACAACCGCATCCGGATCCCCAGCCGCAAGCTGCTGCAGCAGCACGTCGACGCGGCGGCGGCGGTCGGCGCCAGGGCCCTGATCGTGCACGGCGGCCACGTGCTCAAGGCCGACGACCCCGAGGCCGGCTACGACAACTGGTGCAAGACCTTCGAGCGCCTCGAGGCCAGGGTGCCGGTGTACGTGGAGAACACGGCCGGCGGTGACAACGCGATGGCCCGCCGGCTCGACCGCATCGGGCGGCTCTGGGAGTCGCTGACCGACCGGTGCGACGTGGAGCAGGTCGGCTTCTGCCTCGACACCTGCCACGCCCACGCCGGCGGCGAGGAGCTCGCCGGCATCGTCGACCGGGTCAAGGCGATCACCGGCCGGGTCGACCTGGTGCACGCCAACGACTCGCGCGACGCCTTCCGCTCCGGGGCCGACCGGCACGCCAACCTCGGCGCCGGGCGGATGTCCGCCGAGGACATCCTCGCGGTGGTCAGCGCGGCGGGGGCACCGGTGGTGGTCGAGACGCCCGCCGAGGGCCAGGCCGACGACATCGCCTGGCTGCGGGCCTCGCTGCCGGGCTAGCCGGCCCGCGCTCGCTAGCCTCGAGAGCGGCACCGCCCCTCGTACGAAGGAAACCCGAAGATGCCCCTGCGGATCCGCACGCTGAGCCGCGAGGAGCATCTCGGCTTCCTGCGCTCCCTGCCCAGCGCCAGCTTCCTGCAGTGCCCCTCCTGGGGCGAGGTGAAGTCGGACTGGCGCGCGGAGAGCCTCGGGTGGCTCGACGGCGACGAGCTGGTCGGGGCGGCGCTGGTGCTCTACCGCAAGGTGCCGAAGGTGAAGCGCTATCTCGCCTACCTGCCCGAGGGCCCTGTCATCGACTGGGCCGCCGGCGACCTGCGCGGCTGGCTCGACCCGATGGTCGCCCACCTCAAGCGGCAGGGCGCGTTCGGCGTCAAGATGGGCCCGCCGGTCGCCGTCCGCCAGTGGGAGGCCGAGACCATCAAGAAGGCGATCGCCGACAAGGTCCCCGCCCTCGATGACGTGCCGCCCGACGAGACCACCCCGTACGCGGCCGAGGTCGCCCGGCAGCTGCGCGCGCTGGGGTGGCGTCCGCCCGGCGACGGCGACGGCTTCTCCGCGGGGCAGCCGCGTTACGTCTTCCAGGTGCCCCTGGAGGGCAAGAGTGAGGACGACCTGCTCAAGGGCTTCAACCAGCTGTGGCGCCGCAACGTGAAGAAGGCCGAGAAGGCCGGCGTCGAGGTCCACCAGGGCGGCTACGACGACCTGCCCGCCTTCCACGAGGTCTACGTCGAGACCGCGGCGCGCGACGGCTTCACCCCCCGCCCGCTGGCGTACTTCCAGCGGATGTGGACGGCGATGCGCGCCGAGGACCCCGAGCGCATCCGGCTCTACCTGGCCCGCCACGGCGGCGCGGTGCTCGCGGCGACCACGATGGTGCGGGTCGGCGAGCACGCCTGGTACTCGTACGGCGCATCCGCCAACGCGGGCCGGGAGGTCCGCCCGAGCAACGCCATCCAGTGGCGGATGATGCGCGACGCGCTGCAGGACAAGGCCGCCGTGTACGACCTGCGGGGCATCGGTGACCGGCTCGAGGAGACCGACAAGCTCTTCGGGCTCATCCAGTTCAAGCTGGGCACCGGCGGGCGGGCGGTGGAGTACCTCGGCGAGTGGGACCTGCCGGTCAACCGGCTGCTGTTCGCCGCCTTCTCCGCCTATATGGCCCGGCGGTGAGCAGCCCATGAGCCTCGTCCTGCAGGTCGACGCCGAGCGCTGGCGCGGGCACCTCAAGGCGCACGCGGCGGCCGGCCCGGGCCTGGTACCCGTGGCCAAGGGCAACGGCTACGGTTTCGGCCTGGCGCGCCTGGCCGCCGAGGCGGCCGCCCTGGGCGCCGGCACGCTGGCCGTCGGCAGCCCCGAGGAGGTGGCCGCGGTCACCGGCCCCTTCCCCGGCGACGTGCTCGTGCTCGCTCCCTGGCGCCCCGACCACCCCGACCTGGGCCCCGTCGGCGGCCGGCTGGTCCGTACGGTGGCGCACCTCGACGCGCTCACGGCGCTCCGGGGGCGAGGTGCCCGGGTCGTCGTGGAGTGCCTCTCCTCGATGCGCCGCCACGGCATCCCGGCGCACGAGGTGGCCGCGCTGGCGCCTCTGCTCGAGGGGCTGGCGCTCGAGGGCTTCGCCCTGCACCTCCCGCTCGCGCGTCCGGGCGGGCGTCCCCACGTCCCCGAGGTCACGAGCTGGATCGAGCGGCTGCACGCGGCCGGCCTGCCGGTGGAGCGACTGTGGCTCAGCCACCTCACCCCGGGTGAGCTCGCGGAGCTGCGGGTGCGCCACCCCGGCCTCGAGCTGCGGCCGCGGGTGGGCACCGCGCTCTGGCTGGGCGACCGGGGGGCGCTGCGCGTCACCGCCTCCGTCCTCGACGTCCGCCCGCTCGCCCGCGGTCACCGCTTCGGCTACCGGCAGCGGCGCGCGGAGCGGGCCGGGACCCTGCTCGTCGTCAGCGGCGGCACCGCCCACGGCGTCGGCCTGGAGGCACCCAAGTCGGGCGGCGGGCTCGCCGGGCGCGTCAAGGTGCTCGGTGCCGCCGTCCTGTCCGCTGCCGGCTGGTCCCGCTCGCCGTTTCGGGTGATTGGGCGGCAGCGGTGGTACGCCGAGCCGCCGCACATGCAGGTGAGCATGCTGCTGCTACCCGCGGGCGTGACTCCGCCGGCGCTCGGCGACGAGGTCGAGGTGGAGGTGCGGATGACGACCACCACCTTCGACCGCGTGAGCGGCCTGGGCTGACACCGTCGCGGACGCCCGTCGCCACTCCTCGCGCCGCGGCCGAGCAGGCAAAGCTCGCCGTAGCGCGCCAGGCTCGGTGCCGGCAGCGCGCCTGACGCCGCCCAACGTGCCTGACGCCCAGCGTGCCTCGGCGCGCCTGGCCGTAGGTGTCCTCAGCTCTCGAGCGCGGGCCGGGGCTGGCCCGTGCGCTCCCGGCGGGCGCCCGCCAGCCGCAGCGCGTCGGGAGCAGCGTCGAACTCCCCGCCCGTCGGGTCGTCGCTGCCGTCGGCGCGGACGGGGTCGTGCGCGGGCCGCAGGATGTCGCGGATGACGACCCCGGCCAGCCACAGGGTCCCGACGACGTGCACGACGACCGCGACGACGTACGCCTGCGCCGACAGCGCGCGGTTGGCCTGCTCCTGGGAGACGAGTCCCACCAGGTAGAGCCAGGTGCCGAAGAAGTGCACCACCTCGCAGGCCTGCCAGATCAGGAAGTCGCGCCAACGGGGGCGGGCGAGCGCCGCGAGGGGCACCAGCCAGACCACGTACTGCGGGGAGTACACCTTGGTCGTCAGCACGAAGGCGGCCACGGTGAGAAAGGCGAGGGAGGCGAGGCGGGGCCGGCGGGGTGCGGCGAGCGCCAGCACGGCGATGCCCAGGCAGCACGCCGCGAACAGCGCCTGCCACGCGGCGTTGAGCGCCGCCGGGGGCACGCCGAGCCCGCGCAGCTGGAGGGCGTACCAGATCGAGCCGAAGCCGGCGGGCCGGTCGCTGCTGAAGCGGTAGAACAGCGACCAGTTTTCGGCGTTCAGCAGCATCACGGGCACGTTGACCGCGAGCCAGGCCCCTGCGGCGGTCAGCACGGCCAGGCCCGCGGCCCGCCACCGCCCGGTGCGCAGCGCGAGCAACAGCAGGGGGCCCAGGAGGAGCACCGGATAGAACTTCGCCGCGGTGGCGAGACCGAGCGCCACCCCGGCCCAGCCGGGGCGCCGCCGGGCCCAGGCGAGCAGGGCCAGCGCGGTCAACGCGACGGCGTGCAGGTCCCAGTTGATCGTGCCGGCCAGGATCGTGCCCGGGGCGAGCGCGACCAGAGCGGCGTCCCAGGGGCGCCAGGGGACCGTACGGGCGGTCGCCACGACGGTGACGGCGGCGGCGACCGCGAGCAGCAGCACGTTGAGGTCGAAGTACCAGCGGGCCCGCTCCCCGCCCTCGGCCGCCCCCGGCACCAGCGCGGCGGTGACCCCCATGACCGCGCCGGTGAGCACCGGATACTCGATCGCCTGCTCTTCGGGCACGTCGTCGACGTAGGGGACGACGCCCTGGTCGAGGCCGCGCCCGGAGTAGAGCAGCGGAATGTCGCTGTAGCACTGGTGGACGTACTGGTCGGGGTCGGGACGCGACCAGGCCGCCGCCCGGCAGTGCTCCTTGGCGAGGACCCCCAGGCCGGCCGCGAGGAAGGTGAGGACGAGCAGGACGCGTACGGGCGTCCACCACGACCGCCCGGGCCGCGCGCGCCGGCCGGCCGGGCCGCCGACCACCTCACTGGCCGCGAGGACGACCGGGTCGTCACGCGAGGGCAGCACCTGCGGTGGCTGCTGCGGTGCGAGGGCCGAGCTCACGGCGCCGCGGACGGCGACGTGGTCGAGCGCGCGCTGGTCGACGGCGACGTGGTCGAGCGCGCGCCGGACGACGCCGTGCTCGACGCGGTCGTGGCTGCCCTGGCGGTCGGGCCGGTCGTCGCGGTGCTGCCCTCGGGCGTGAACGTCGGGCTGCCGGATCCCGTGCCGGGGGGGCGCAACCCGGTGGGTCGCGGGGAGACCACGCGCGGCGAGGCGCTGCGCGTCGCCGTGCGCGTCGGGCTGCTCGTGCGCGGGGCGCCGGTGGTCCGGGTCGGGAGTGGCGTCGTCGGCGAGGACACGGTGCGGCTCGGGGTCGGCGGCACCGAGACCGAGGGGGTCGAGGAGGGCGCCGGCGAGAGGGAGGACGACGGGCTGCCCGAGGTCGACGAGCTGGCGCTGGCAGAGGGCGTCGCGGCGCCTCCGATGTCGGCTGGCGAGGGGAAGCCCTTCACCGGCTCGCCCTCGAGCGCGCCGCGCATGAAGGCGGTCCAGATGCGGGTGGGATAGCCGCTGCCGAAGAAGCGCCGCTCGCCGCCCACCCCGTTGAGGGGCAGGGCCTTCTGGTCGGCCTCGCGGTAGAAGGCGACGGCCGTCGAGAGCTGCGGGGTGTAGCCGACGAACCAGGCGGTCTGCTGCTCGTGGGTGCCCGTCTTGCCGGCGGCGGGCCGCCCGAGCGCCTGCGCCGCGCGACCCGTGCCGTTCTGGACCACGGCCTGCAGCGCGGCGGTGACGTCGGCGGCGACGTCACGGGAAAACGCCTCGTCGAGGTCCTTCTGCGCCTTGTAGACCTGGACGCCCTCGCCGTCGCGCACGGACGCGATCGTGTACCACGAGCTGCGCTTGCCCTCGGCCGCGAACGTCGAGTAGGCGGCGGCCATGTCGATGGGGCTGACCGAGGCGACGCCGAGGGTCGCGGTGGGCACGGCCTTGAGCCCCAGCGCCTTGTCGCCGCTCAGGCCCGCCGCCCGCGCCGCCTTGACCACCGCCTCCGGCCCGGCCTTCGGCCCCCCCAGCTGCGGGCTGAGCTCCAGGTTGATGAACGCGGTGTTGATCGACTTGGCGGTGGCCTCGTACAGGTCGACCGGGCCGTAGTCGGTGGCCTCCCCGCCGTACACCTCGGCCTCGTTGTTGATCGGCTTGTCCGGGGGCGGCACCGCGATCGGGGAGTCGCCCTGCCAGCGGGTGTTCAGCCCCACCCCCTCCTGCAGGGCGGCGGCCAGGGTGAAGGCCTTGAACGTCGAACCCGGCTGCTTCTTCGCCTGGGTGGCGACGTTGAAGTTGTTCTCGACGAAGTCCTTGCCGCCGTACATCGCGACCACCGCCCCGTCGCCGGGGCGCACCGCGGCCAGGCCGGCGTACACGTCTTCGGCCTTCTGCTCGGGGAAGCCCTCGCGCATCGCGGACTCCGCCGCCTCCTGCGCCTTCTTGTCGAAGGTGGTCACCACCCGCAGCCCGGCACTGTCGATCTCCTGCTCGCTGAAGCCGCGGACCTCGAGCTCGTCGCGGACCGTTGTCAGCAGGTAGCCGCGGGGGCCGTCGAAGCGCTGCCGCGGCGCCGCCTTGCTCACCTTGGGGAACTGCTGGCGGGCGCGGACCTGCGGGCTGAGTGTGCCGGTGATCACCATTCCGTCGAGCACGTACGCCCACCGGCGCTCGGCGCCCTCGCGGTTCTTGCGGGGGTCGTAGCGGCCGGGAGACTGGATGATGCCGGCGAGATAGGCCCCCTCGGAGAGGGTGAGCTCCTCGACCCGCTTGCCGAAGTACGCCTCGGCGGCCGCGGAGACTCCGTACGCGCCCCGCCCCCAGTAGATGGTGTTGAGGTAGTTCTCGAGGATCTGCTCCTTGGGCAGCTGCCGGTCGACCTTGAGCGCGATGAAGATCTCCTGGGTCTTGCGGCTGTAGGTGCGCTCCTGGGTCAGATGGGCGTTCTTCACGTACTGCTGGGTGATGGTCGACCCGCCCTGGGTCGCCTCGCCCCACAGGTTGTTCAGAAAGGCGCGCCCGATGCCCCGCGGGGAGACGCCCCGGTTGCTGTAGAACTCGCGGTCCTCGGCGGCCAGCACGGCGTCGCGGACGTGGTGCGGCACCGAGGCCAGCGGCACGATCGTGCGGTTGGTGCCGAAGCTGCCGATCTCGCTCTTGCCGTCCTCGAAGTAGACCGTGGTCGTCTGCTCGAGCGCCTCCGCCTTCACCTCCGGGACCGGGACCATCGCGTACGCGAGGCCGAGGCCCAGCAGCCCGAGGCCGACGAGCGTCAGCGCGGCCAGCACGAGACCGAGCAGCAGGCGGCGCACCCGCCGGGGCCGCTTGGGCCGGGGTCCCGCCGGGGCGCCTTTCCCGTGTCCCCGCCGCGCGCGGCGGGGCTTCCGCTGATGGTCACTACCGTCCTCGTCCTACTCCGACGCGCCCTCGCCCGCGTTCACTCCGACGCGCCCTCGCCCGCGGCCCGGCTCCTGCTGCGCGCCGCCGCGCCGCGTCCCGTCCCCGAGGACGTACGAGGTCTTCAGGTGGTTCCACCCGCAAGCCTGGCAGACCTCGACCACGTACACGCGGAACTCGCCGTGCTCGCGTGCCATCGTCGCCAGCTCCGCAGTGCTCTTGACCCGCCCGGAGTACGGGCCGAGCTCGTCGCCGTAGACGTAGGTGACGTTGCGCAACTCCTCCCGGCGGCACACCGGGCAGCTCCGGGCGGTCGCCTCCCCGTGGTGGCGGGCCGCGCGCAGCAGGTACGGGTGGGCGTCGCAGACCTCGCTGGCCGCGGTCGCACCTCGGGCGAGCGAGACCAGCGTCGCCCGGCGGACGAGCGAGTAGTCGATCACCGCCCGCCGCGCTTCCACGCCGGCCAGCGTACGGGCGGGCCCGGGCCGGGCCGCGACCGCCCTGGCCCCACTTGCCTTCCGCCGCCTGGCGCTCCTAGGGTGACCGGACATATCGGCTCGATATATCAGCGGGAGGAGGTGCGGTGAGCAAGCGGTCGGAGGTGCTGGAGCTCGCCGTTCTCGGCCTGCTGCACGAGAGCCCGATGCACGGCTACGAGCTGCGTAAGCGGCTGAACGGCCTGCTGGGCGCGCTGCGCGCCATCTCGTACGGGTCGCTCTATCCGGCCCTGAAGGCGATGCTCGTCGCCGGCTGGATCGCGGAGGACGGGCCCAGCGCCGAGGCTCCGGTCCTCACCGGCCGCCGGGCGAAGATCGTCTACCGGCTGACTGCCGAGGGCAAGGAGCGCTTCGCGGCGATGCTGGGCGAGACGGGCCCGCCGTCCTGGGAGGACGAGGGCTTCGGGGTCCGCTTCGCCTTCTTCCGCCACGCCGACGCGGGCGTGCGGCTGCGGGTGCTGGAGGGCCGGCGCGCCCGGCTCGAGGAGCGCCGCGAACGCGTGCGCAGCGCGCTCGCCCGCACCCGGGAGCGCCTCGACGACTACACCCTCGAGCTCCAGCGCCACGGCCTGGAGTCGGTGGAGGGCGAGGTGCGCTGGCTCGACGAGCTGATCGACAGCGAGCGCCAGGCCGGGCAGGCCGCCCAGGACACGACCAGGCAGCATCCAACAAGGGAGACGTAGATGAGTTCGGTTCGAGTCGCCATCGTGGGGGTGGGCAACTGCGCCGCCTCGCTGGTGCAAGGGGTGGAGTACTACCGCAACGCCGACCCGGGCGCCCGGGTCCCGGGGCTGATGCACGTGCAGTTCGGCGACTACCACGTGCGCGACCTCGAGCTCGTCGCCGCGTTCGACGTCGACGCGAAGAAGGTCGGTCAGGACCTCGCCGGGGCCATCGGCGCCAGCGAGAACAACACGATCAAGATCGCGGACGTGTCGCCCACCGGCGTGGTCGTGCAGCGCGGGCACACCTACGACGGCCTCGGCAAGTACTACCGGGAGATGATCGAGGAGTCCGAGGACACGCCCGTCGACGTGGTCGAGACGCTGCGCCGGGCCGGCGCGGACGTGCTGGTCTGCTACCTGCCGGTGGGCTCCGAGGACGCCGCGAAGTTCTACGCCCAGTGCGCGCTCGACGCGGGGGTCGCCTTCGTCAACGCCCTGCCGGTCTTCATCGCCGGCACCCGGGAGTGGGCCGACAAGTTCACCGCCGCCGGGCTGCCGATCATCGGCGACGACATCAAGTCGCAGGTGGGCGCCACCATCACCCACCGGGTGCTGGCGAAGCTCTTCGAGGACCGCGGCGTGGTCCTCGACCGCACGATGCAGCTCAACGTGGGCGGCAACATGGACTTCATGAACATGCTCGAGCGCGACCGGCTCGAGTCGAAGAAAGTGTCCAAGACCCAGGCGGTCACCTCGCAGGTCGACCGCGACATGGGCAAGCGCAACGTGCACATCGGCCCGTCCGACTACGTGGCCTGGCTCGACGACCGCAAGTGGGCCTACGTGCGCCTCGAGGGCCGCGCGTTCGGTGACGTGCCGCTGAACCTGGAGTACAAGCTCGAGGTCTGGGACTCGCCGAACTCCGCCGGCGTCATCATCGACGCCGTCCGGGCGGCGAAGATCGCGAAGGACCGCGGCGTCGGCGGCCCAATCCTGTCGGCCTCGTCGTACTTCATGAAGTCACCGCCCGTGCAGTACGCGGACGACGCCGCCCGCGACGCCGTCGAGGCGTTCATCCGCGGCGACGTGGAGCGCTGACCCGCCTCCCCGTCGGCAGATCCCCCCGGGCTCCTCGAGAAGCGAGTCCACTGTCGGTGGAGAATTCCGCTGACAGTGGAGTCGCTCGACGACGGGTCCCGGGGGGAAGCGGTTGCTGCTGGGGAAGGACTTCAGGCGGCTCTACGCCACCCGCCTGACCTCGCAGCTCGCCGACGGGCTCGTGACCGTCGCGCTGACCTCGTACGTCTTCTTCTCCCCGGAGCGGCAGGCGACGCCGGGCGCGGCGGCGGCCACCTTCGCCGTACTGCTGCTGCCCTACTCGCTGGTCGGTCCGTTCGCCGGGGTGTTCCTCGACCGGTGGCGGCGCCGGCACGTCCTCGTGGTCGCGAGCCTCGCGCGGGCCGCCCTGCTCGTCGGGCTGTCCACGCTGGTCGCCGGCGGGTTCACGGGGGCGGGCTTCTACGCCGTGGGCCTGGTCACCCTCAGCGTCAACCGGTTCTTCCTGGCCGCGCTCTCGGCCGCGCTGCCGCACGTGGTGCCCCGCGCCGACCTGGTGACGGCGAACTCGCTGTCCACGACCTCGGGCACCCTGGTCGCCCTGCTGGGCGCCGGGATCGGCTTCGCCGTCCGCCTCGCCACCGGCGACGCCGGCACGGGCAACGTCAGCGTGCTGCTGCTCGCCGCGGGCACCTGCTGCGCGGCGGCGGTGCTCGCCGGGCGCATGCACCCCGACCTGCTCGGCCCCGACCGGGTGCATCGGCACGGCGAGACCCTCGCGGCTCTGCGCCACCTGGCCGCCGGCCTCGGCGACGGGGCCCGGCACGTGTGGGAGCAGCGCCCGGCGGCGTACGCGCTGGCGGCGATCACCGCGCACCGGTTCGTCTACGGCATCTCGACGATCATCACGGTGTTGCTCTACCGCAACTACTTCAACGACGCGCAGGAGACCGGCTCCGCCCTCGGCGGCCTGGCGCTGGCCGTGCTCGCCAGCGGCGCGGGCTTCCTGCTCGCCGCCGTCGTGACCCCACCGGTCACGCGTCGGCTCGGCACCGTGAGGTGGATCGTGGTGACGCTCGCCGCCGCCGCCGTCACCGAGGCCGGCTACGTGGTGGGGCCGCTGACCCAGGCCACCCTGCTCGCGGGCGCCCTCGTCGTCGGCTTCGTCGCCCAGGGGGCGAAGATCTGCGTCGACACCATCGTGCAGGAGGCGGTGGCCGACAGCTACCGCGGGCGCGTGTTCTCCTTCTACGACGTCCTGTTCAACGTGTCGTTCGTGGCGGCGGCGGCCGCCGCAGCGCTGGTCGTGCCCCCGAGCGGGTACTCCCGCCTCCTCTATGCCGCTCTCGCCGGCGGCTACGCCGTGGCCGCCGCCTCCTACTGGTGGCTCGAGCGCGCCGGCTCCGCCGTGGCGGCCGCGACGGAGCCCGGGGCCTGAGGGACGCGGGGCCGGGGCTGCTGCCCCTGCCCCTGCCTCTGCACCGCGGCCAGCGTGACGAGCGCCGCGAGGGCCGCGAGCACGTACGAGACGCCCAGGAGCTCCTGCCACCACGCGTAGCCGAACTCCCGGCCGTCGCGGCGCGGGAGCCACCAGATCGGCTGCGCGACGAGGAGCACGAGCAGTGCGGCGGCGAGCGGTCGGTCGGCCGGCGTCCGCCGGGACGCGGGTGCGGCTGCCAGGGCGGCGACCAGCACGGCTGCCCAGACGTAGTGGTGGCTCCAGGAGACCGGCGAGACGAGCAGACCGACCAGGGCGGCCACGCAGACGCCGAGCACCTCACCGCGCCGGCGGGCGACGGCGGCCGCCAGCAGCGTCCCCCCGACCACCACGGCCGGGGCGAGGAGCAGCCACGGCAGGGCGGCCGCGGCGTCGTTGTCGAGGAGACGGACGAGGACGCCGCGCAGCGACTGGTTGCCGACGAACTCGCCCGGTCCCGGGCGGCCCGGGTCGAGGACCGCGCCGAACCAGTAGGCCCGGGACTGCTCGGGCAGGACGGCCCAGCCGGCCAGGGTCAGGGCGACCGCGACCGCGACCGCGGTGGCCGCGGCCCGGTAGCGCCGGCGGGCGAGCAGGTAGAGCACGAAGATCGCTGGGGTGAGCTTCACCGCCATCGCGACCCCCAGCAGGGCACCCTCGCTGCGGCGCCCGGGCCGCAGGGCGACGTCGTAGAGCACCGCGAGCAGCAGCAGGAGGTTGACCTGGCCGTACGCGAGGGTGTTCTGCACCGGCTCGAGCCACAGCAGGACGGCCACGGCCGTCAGCCCCCACCCCGGGCCGCCGCCGCGAGCCCGGACGACCAGCAGCACCGCCGCC
>JALYMT010000263.1 GCA_030773555.1 Actinomycetota bacterium
GACCAGGGCAGCGGCCAGCCCGCGCGTCAGGACCACCCGCCGGGCGACGAGCGGGGGCAGGCCCGCCTCCGCGACGTCCGGCACCGGCGCCTCCCGGGTCGTGCGGCAGTGGTCGGGGGTGCGGTCAGCATCGCACGACCGCCGCTCGGGCCCCGCCAGGCGGCGCCGAGGACGCGTACTGTGGGCCGCTGCCGGGAAGGGATGCCGGACGACAACAGCAGATCGACGAGGGAGGTCGCATGAGCTCGTCCAGCCGTGACGCCCTGTTCGGTCTGCTCGCGCCCGCCGTGCGCGACAACGGACTCGACCTCGAGGACCTCGAGGTCCAGCCGGCCGGCCGTCGGCGCCTGCTGCGCGTGATCGTCGACCGCGACGGGGGCGTGAGCCTCGACGACGTGGCCGCCGTCAGCACGGCGGTGTCCGGGCTGCTCGACGCCACCGACGCCATGGGCGGCACCGCCTACGTGCTCGAGGTGACCTCGCCCGGGGTCGACCGGCCGTTGACCGAGCCGCGCCACTGGCGCCGCGCGCGGGGACGGGTCGTGGCGGTCCCGGTGCGCGATGGCGGCGAGCTCGTCGGGCGCGTCCTCGATGCCGACGACGACGGGGTGCGGCTCGACGTCCAGGGCGTGGCACGCAGCATCGTCTGGGACGACATCGGGCGCGGGCGCGTGCAGGTCGAGTTCTCCCGCCGGGCGGACCAGGAGGCGTAGGCGTTGGACATCGACATGGGAGCGCTGCTTGCGCTCGAGCGCGAGAAGGAGATCTCCTTCGACCTCCTCGTACGGGCGATCGAGCAGGCGCTGCTCATCGCCTACCAGCGCACCGAGGGGCACGCCCCGCGGGCCCGGGTGGAGCTCGACCGGGGGTCCGGGCACGTCACGGTCTGGGCCCAGGAGCTCGACGACGACAGCGGCGTCGCGCGGGAGTACGACGACACACCGTCGGGTTTCGGGCGGGTGGCGGCCACGACCGCGCGTCAGGTCATCCTGCAGCGGCTGCGCAGCGCCGAGGACGAGCTGACATTCGGGGAGTTCGCCGCCAAGGAGGGCGATATCGTCTCCGGCGTCGTCCAGCAGGGCAAGAATCCGCGCGACGTCATGGTCGACCTGGGCAAGGTCGAGGGCCTGCTGCCCCCGGCGGAGCAGGTGCCGGGCGAGCGCTACGAGCACGGCTCGCGGCTGCGCTGCTACGTGCTGGCCGTGCGCAAGGGCCTGCGCGGCCCGCAGGTGACGCTCTCGCGCAGCCACCCCAACCTGGTGAAGAAGGTGTTCGCCCTCGAGGTGCCCGAGATCGCCGACGGCAGCGTCGAGATCGCGGCGATCGCCCGGGAGGCGGGGCACCGCACCAAGATTGCCGTACGGGCGACGCGCACCGGCGTCAATCCCAAGGGGGCGTGCATCGGCCCGATGGGGGCCCGGGTGCGCAACGTGATGACCGAGCTGCACGGCGAGAAGATCGACATCGTGGACTGGTCGGACGATCCCGCCGCGTTCGTCGCCTCCGCGCTGTCACCGGCCCGGGTGACCTCCGTCGAGATCATCGACCTGGCGGCTCGCTCGGCGCGCGTCGTGGTGCCCGACTACCAGCTCTCCTTGGCGATCGGCAAGGAGGGCCAGAACGCGCGGCTGGCGGCCCGGCTCACCGGCTGGCGCATCGACATCCGCCCCGATGCCGGCGGTGGGCCCGCGACGGAGGCCGGTGGAGGGCAGCCCCAGGACGCGCGGCGCGCCGCGATCGACCTGCGCGCCGACGGCCCCCGCAGCTCCGGCCCGGCGGTGACCCCCAGGGCGGACTCGGCGAACTGAGCGGCTGCCGTACGGAAGCCGGCTGTGGCCCCTTCCGCTCGCCCTTCCGGGCGGTAGGATGACTTCTGGTCGTGCAACTCCGGTCCGCACCTGCGTGGGGTGCCGGAAGCGGGCGGCCACGTCGGATCTGGTGCGGGTCGTGGCGCTCGAGGTCGACGGGACTCCTTCCGTCGTTCCTGACCGCCGAGGCTTGCTCCCGGGCCGGGGTGCCTCGTTGCATCCCGAGCTCGCGTGTCTCGACCTCGCCGAGCGCCGCCGCGCGTTCGCGCGGGCCCTGCGCAAGCCGGGTCCGCTCGACACCCGCCTGCTGCGCGCGGAGGTCGAGGGCCGGGAGGCACAGGCCCGCACATCCCACCGCTAGGCACTGTCGGAAGCAGGTCGAGACGCATGAGCACTCGATGAGCACTCAGCGATGAGCATGCCCACGTATTAGCGGTCCGCGCCTCGCCAGGCCCGGACCAGATCGGAGAGCAGTGGCTAAGGTCCGGGTCTACGAACTCGCCAAGGAGCTCGGCGTCGAGAGCAAGGTGCTCTTGACGAAGCTCCAGGAGCTCGGTGAGTTCGTCCGGTCGGCGTCCTCCACGGTGGAGGCGCCGGTCGTACGCAAGTTGAGAGAAGCCCTGCCGGGCGACGGTGCCGGCAACGGGGCGGGCGGTGGCGCACCCACTCCCCGCCCGGTCCCACCGGCCCCGCGGGCCGCCTCGCCGGCCGGGAGCCCGCGGCCCACTCCGCCAGCGCCCCCCGTCCCGGGTCCGGCCCGTCCGGCCGAGACCGCAGCTC